>JBFIHN010000362.1:0-3736 GCA_041601775.1 Acidimicrobiales bacterium | reverse complement strand
TGCATCGGTGACCGATTCGAACACGATGTCGTACTGGTTGGCGATGCGCTGGCCGAGGTCGACGTAGGCCGCGGAGAGCGCCCCCGGGTCGGTTGCCGCGACGAGCGCGCCGCCGGCAGCCTCCGCCAGGGTGGAGAGCGCGATCTCGTCGCTCTCTCCCGACTGGAGGGAGACGGCGAAGAAGTCGGTCTCGGTGCCCGACAGCGCGTCCGCGGCACCGTCGAGGTCGGTGCCGGAGATCGAGTCGCCACCATCGCTGAGCACGATCGTCGAGGACCGCGCGGCATCCGACGCGGCGACCTGTTGGGCGGCGAGGACCACCGCGTCGTAGAGCGCCGTCTCCCCGGCCGTCGACAAGGCGTTCACCGCGTCTCGGCTCGAGTCGCGGTTGGTCGTGAACCCGGAGACCAACTCGGCCGTGTTGCCGAAGCTCACGATGGCCACCCGGGCGATGTCCGGGAGCTCGTCGATGAGCTGGAGCGATGCGACCTTGGCCTGGGCGAGCGGTTCACCGGCCATGGAACCCGAGACGTCGATGGCGAGCACCACGTCGAGGGTCTCGTCGGAGAGCCCCTGGACCTCGGCCTCGATCACCGCACCGTTCTCGGTGACGACGACATCCTCCGCGTCGATCGACGGTGCGGCGGTGTCGCCGGAGAGGGCAACGGAGAGCCTGACGGTCGGGAACGCACTCAGGTCGGTCTTGACGATCTCGGCGTCGGGCACCGCTTGGGCGCCCACGACGGACCCGGACGCCAGGACCGTGACCATGGCGAGGACGATGGCGACGGCGACGAGCAGGGCCCGCGGCGTCGACGGCCGGCTCACCGGCGGCCCCGATTCGCCGCCAGGGCTTCCTTGACCAGACCCTCGTCCGAGAACAGCTCCGCCGGCAGCTTGAAACCCTGGTCCGCCAGTCGTTCCGAGAACGTGGGCCGGATGCCCGTGGGCTCGGGGACACCGAGGAACTGTCCGTTGTCGTCGATGCCCTTGCCGAAGTCGAAGTCGAACAGCGTGTTCGCCGTGACCGTCTCGTTCTCCATCCCGACGATCTCGACGACCTGGGTGATGCGGCGCGAGCCGTCACGGAGCCGGCTGATGTGGACGATGAGGTCGATGGCGCTGGCGATCTGCTCGCGGATCGCCCGGATCGGGAGGTCGAGGCCGGCCATGAGCACCATGGTCTCCATGCGCGAGAGCGCATCGCGCGGCGTGTTGGCATGGAGGGTGCCCAGCGACCCCTCGTGGCCGGTGTTCATCGCCTGGAGCATGTCGAGTGCCTCGCCACCACGGCACTCCCCCACGATGATGCGGTCCGGACGCATGCGGAGGGCGTTGCGCACCAGGTCACGGATCGTGACCTCGCCGCTGCCTTCGACGTTCCTCGGCCGGGACTCGAGGCGGACCACGTGCCGCTGGTTGAGCTTGAGCTCGACCGCGTCCTCGATGGTCACGATGCGCTCGCCGCTGGGGATGAAGTTCGAGAGCACGTTGAGCAGCGTCGTCTTGCCGGTGCCGGTGCCGCCGCTGACCAGGATGTTCAGCTTCCCCTCGACGCACGTCGACAAGAACTCGATGAGGACCGGGGTGGCGGCGCCGGTGCGGATGTAGTCGTCCTCGCCCAGCACGAGCTTGGAGAACTTCCGGATGGTGAGCGACGGACCGTCGACGGCCAGGGGCGGGATCACCGCGTTCACGCGGGAGCCGTCGGGGAGTCGGGCGTCGACCATCGGCGATGCCTCGTCGATGCGACGGCCGATCGCGCTCACGATCCGGTCGATCACCCGGCGAAGGGTGTCGTCGTCACCGAACGCGATACCGGTGTCCTCGAGGAGACCACGGCGTTCGACCCAGATCCCGTCGGTGTTGTTGGCCATCACCTCCGACACGTCGTCGTCGTCGAGGAACGGCGTGATCGGCCCGTAGCCGATGACGTCGGCGCTGATCTCGTCGACCAGGCGCGCCTTCTCGTCGTCCGAGAGCGCCGTGTCCTCGGCGTTCATGATCTCCGCGAGGGTGTCGCGCGCCATCTCGAGGAGTTCGTCGTCGCTCATCTCGACGTTGTTGGGGCGCGCGGCGATCCGTTCCATGAGGGCACCGGACACCACGCTCTTGATGCGGGCGTAGGGGTCGGTGCGGGGACCGGGCTCGGAGTCGACCTTCGCCGGATCCTCACCGCTCGCCTGCTTCAGTCGGTCTCCGAGTCGCATCTAGTGCCGCCTCCTGAGCAGTCCGCCGGGCGCCTTGCGTCCGCGATCGGACTCCTCCTCGTTGCCTTCGGGATCGGGCAGGAACCGGTCGACGAGTTCCCACATGGGCGCTCCTGCCGGTGAGGGGTCCTCCATCTCGAGGATGGGTGTCCCCTGGTTCATCGAGACCGGCAGCGACCGGTGGCTGGGGATCATGACGTCGGGGTCCATGCCGATCGTCGCGGCGATGTCGGCGATCTCGAGGCCGACCTTGGCGTCGCTCCGGTTCAGCACGAAGTGTCGACGGTGACTCGTCATGCCGATGCTGTCGAGCGCGTCGATGGTCTTGTGCAGGCCTCGCACGCTGGCCACGTCGGTGGCGGCCACGAACACGAGATCGGTCGCGTAGTCCATCACCGCCAGCGTCCGCTCACCGAGTCCGGGGTCGGTGTCGACGATCACGAACCGGAACTCGTCGGCGAGCATCGCCACCGCCCGGGTGAACGCCTGCGCGGTGATCTCGTCCGCGACGCCGGGGAGGTCCGGCGCGCACAGCGCGAACAGGCCCGACCGGTGTGGCGTCAGGTGGACCTTGACCTCGGTCACGTCCTGGAGGCCACCAGCGATCGCATCGCGGATGTTGGTGTCGGCCAGCAACCGGAGCGCATTGCCGACGTCACCGAACTGGAGGTCGCCGTCGATGAGCACCACTTCCTTGGGCGCCCGCTTGGCCAGTCCCACGGCGAGGTTGGTGGCGATGGTCGTCTTCCCGGCGCCGCCCTTGGGCGACATCACCATGATGAGACGGTTCTGCGCGGTGACCTCAGCCCCGCGGATGGCCTCGCGACGACGCTCGGTCACCTCGATGGCTCGTTTGACCGCCTCGCGGATCCGGTCGCCGCTGGACCCCGGGGCCAGGACGTCGCGCACGCCGACCTGCATCGCCCGGGCGACGATGTCGCCGTCGACGACCGCACCGAGGACCACGGTGATGTCCTGGCGACGATCGTCGAAGTCCTTGGCGATGCGCAACGCCTGGTCCAAGTCGGTGGCCCCGTCGACGATGACGACCGACAACTCGGGCGCTTCGACCTGCACGCCGGTCGACAGCGGCAGGGTCGCGACAGCGACGCTGTCGCCCACCGCGGAGCGGACGGCCTCTTCGAGGCTGGTCGCATCAGAGAGGACGACGATGGTCATCCGACCGGGGCCTCGGGGTTGATGATGTTCTCGACGCTGATGCCTTCGCTGGTCACGAGCGCGTCGCCGTTGTGCAACGCCATGTGGAGGTTGGCGTTCAACGACTGCGAGTCACGCACGTAGAGCAGACGCTCGGTGTCGGGACCGGTGAGCGCGAGGGTCACGAGCACCGATCCCTCGGCGGCCGCGACCCGGTCCTCGGCGGCGCCGCTGGCCGCCTGTACGAGCGGGTTGCCCTGCACGTTGGTCACCAACGCCTGCTGGAGGATGATCTTGGTGACCGTGAGGTCGGTGCTGGTCACGTTGACCGAGTTCGGATCATCCGGGTTGGCTCCCTGGGCGAGCGG
>JBFIHN010000361.1:0-3747 GCA_041601775.1 Acidimicrobiales bacterium | reverse complement strand
TCCCGTGACCTGCGGAAACGCCGTCGGGGCGTTGCCCCCATGCCCCGAACAGTGATTTCTCATCGGATCACGGCCGCCGCCATCTTCATTGCTGGTGCGCTGCTGCATCCGGTGGAATCGGGAGGCGCGAGGACCTCGGCGAGACCGTCGCGTCCGCCGACCTCGAGCTTGGCGTACACGTTGCGGAGGTGGTTGTCGACCGTGCGCACCGATATGAAGAGCTCCTCTGCGATCTCCTTGCTGGTACGGCCAGTGGCCGCCGCAAGGGCGACGTCGAGTTCGCGATCGGTCAGCGGATTCTCGACCTCGTGGGTCGGGGAGCGGAAGGGCTCGGTCGCGCGGGCGAGGACCCTCGCCCGAGCCGCGAGTCGACGGGCGTGCGCGGTGTCCCGGTCGACGAGGCGGCACGCTCGGCCAGCCGCGTCGGCGGCGAGCAGTGTTGCACCGCAGGCGACGAGATCCTCGGCGATTGCGGCGAGCGCCTTGCCGTCGCCGTCCGCCGAGACCTCTGCGTCGGCGACGAGGACACGCAGCAGCCGAGCTGCCGGGTCCTCGACCGCTCCTCGGAGTTCGGCGACGACGGCGTCGGCGTGTCCGTAGCGCACCGCACCGTGCAGCGCGAGCACGCCGAAGGCGGTCTGGGTCAGATCGATCGATGCCCGCCCCGCGTCGGCCGTGAGGTTTGCCGCACGCTCGAGGTCACCGGTCGCCGCAGCACCAGCCGCGATCGCTCGGCCGACGAACGCGACTGCCCGGGGATCGTCCACGCGCTCGGGCAGTGCGTCGAGGATCGACGCGGCCCCCTCGTGTCGATCGGCATCCGAAAGCGCCGCAGCGGCGATGGCGTGGTGGCGGATCAGGATGCCGAAGGGATCGATCTCCTGCAATGCCCGTCCCGTGAGCTCAAGAACGTCGAAGGCCCGGGGCGAGCCTGCAAGGTGGAGCAGCACGCCGAGCATGCTGCCCGTGGACCCGACCGGCTCCTCGGCGCACGAGCGGGCCCGGAAGCAGTCGCCGACGAGCGCCGCTCCGCCGGCGAGGTCACCTCGATGGATCGCGCCCGCCGCCCGCATTCCCCAGAGCATGTCCTCGACGTCTGGGGTCTCTCCCCACCCGAGCTGCTTCTCGAGTTCGTCGTCGAGGCCCCCGACCGCTCCCACGAGCAGCGAGGCATACGCCCAGTTGCGGCGGGCTGATCGTCGTTGGCCTTCCGGTAGCGAGTCGTCGGCGAGGAGCGACTGGTTGCGGCGTCGGACCTCGTGGTACCCCGTGTACATCCCGGCGAAGTTGGCGGCGGATTGCTCGAGTTGGAACCGGAGGGATGGATCGATCACCCGCCTCGCCGCCGCCGAGATCACCTCGACGGCTCGGGCCGAGTCACCGCGATGGTGTGCGTGTAGCCAGCCGTGCCGCTCGGCGGTCGACGCGATCGCATGGTCACCGCTCGCGAGCACGGCGGCTCGTTCGAACGTCTCGTCGGCGAGCTCGACGTTGCCCCGGAGCCGTTGGACGTTGGCCAGGACGTAGGTGGGGCGCCATGTCTGCTCCATCGCGAGCGAGGTGCGTGCGAGGTCGGCGGCGAGGTCCAGTTCCATCAGGTCGAGTGCGTCGGTGGCCGCCATCGCCGCGAGATCTGCAGGCAGCTCGAGGTCTGCGGCTCGAGACCACTCGGCGGTCCGCAGTGCGTCGCCGGGACGCTTCGCGGTCGACGCCATCGCCTTCCGGGCCATCGTGGCGATGTGCTTCCGCCGGCGCCGCAGGGTCGTCGACCCGCGCACGGCCTCTGCGACCAGCGGATGGTCGCAGCGTGCCATGAGCCGGTCGCCGTCGGGCTCGAACCGTACGAACCCACGCGACTCCAGCTCGTCCAGTTCGGGGCCCGACGCATCGAGCAGAGAGGTGTCTACGGGCTCGGTCAGTGAAACGAGCTCGAGTACCTCGCGGACCGATGGCGCGAGCTGCGCAGTGCGGGCGGAGATCAAGTCGATGAGCCGGCCTCCTGCTCGGAGGGGTCGAGTAGCCCGCCAGACGCCGTCCTCCCGCGCCACGACTCCGTCGGTGATCGCGTCGACGAGGAGTTCGCGCAGTAGGAGCGGGATTCCCTGGGCCGCGGACACGACCGCAGCCCGGAGTTCGTCGTCGATGGGGCCGTCCAAGCGGGACTCCGTCAAGGTCGCGACGGCGTCGTCGCTCAGTCGTTGCACATCGACCCGCTCGACGCTGCCGGAGGTCCACAGGCCGGTGAGCGTCGGGGGCATGGGTTCGCCGGTTCGGACGGTCAGCACGATCGTGACGTCGTGACGCACCAGATCGGTCACGCATGCCACCGACGCGTCGTCGAGGAGGTGGGCGTCATCGACCGCAACAACCAGACGGCGACCGCTCGCTCGGTCGCGCAGCTCGTCGCCGACTGCCTGCAGGATCGCCGTCTGGGAATGGTGCTCGGTGGCGAGCATGGCGTGGAACGAACCGAAGGGGATGGTCCGCATCGCAGGTGTCGCCGTCACCGATTCGACGTGCACGCGCGAGGCGATCGCACGAGTCACCGCGTGCATGAGGAAGCTCTTGCCGATGCCCGCTGGGCCGGTCAGGAGAACGTTGCGCCCGCCGAGCAGGGTACGAGACACGGTCTCGAAGACCTCGTCTCGACCGACCAAGAGCGGTTCCGCCATGCCCGGAGGCTAGAGCGATCGGAGCGCGTGTGGCGTCGACACCACCCGCCGCTCTGACGACACGTCCGTGTGGCGCCGGCATCGGGAAATGAGTGACCGGGTCGAGGAGATGAGTAGCAGCGGCTGCGCACCCTCCCGTTACCTTCCGCGAATGCGCACGACACGACTCTTGGCGATGAACCTCGCAGGCCTACTCCTTCTCGGTGCATGCGGGGATGACGACGCGACCGCGGATTTGAGTGCGGCCGGGCAGTCAGATGCGGGCGCGGCCGACGACGGGTCGGTGGATGCGGTCGAAGATGGGGCGACCCACGACGAAGCGAACGCCTCGCAAGAGGCCTTCGTGGTGGTCACCGTCGGCGACACGACCTATGTCGGTGTCGAGGAGGTGAGCTGTCTGATCGCTGGCGACCTGCTCTCCGCCTACATGACCACCGAGGACCAGGTTGGTCTCTTGGTGGCCTTCGACCCAGCCGTGGGGGCGACCGTCGAGGTCGAGACCCCGGAGAGCAGCTGGTTCGCCGGCGCCGTCGACACCGGCGATGACGTGACCTCCGAGTCCGAGATCCTCTCCTTCGACCACGACGGCAGTTCGGTCTCCGGGACCGCCCGTTTCGTCGACTCTCGGGGCGACTTCGGCGTCGAGACCGGGAGCTTCGAGGCCGGCTGCGTCGGTTGACCTTGCCGCGGGCGTCGCCGCGCCGGCGTCGTCGGGTCCGGGTTGGATCCGGGGCCCGCAAGGCGCGATCCGGCACTGCTCGTCATTGCAGCGGTCCGGTCCGGCTATCGGGAGCGACGGCTCGACGAAGCTGGGTAGCGCGGGCTTCGAGTCGCTTGACCTGCGAAATCGCCGGTCGGCCGAACGTGGGCGCGTTCTCGGTCGTCTCGTTCCCGCCTGCGGCGATCAGACGACCGAGAAGCGCGGTGCGTCCCTCTGCGTCCACGGTTCGACGTCACGGCGGTGGTGGGGCGATGCCCTCCTGTTCGAGGACCTGTGCCATCTGCGTCGGGACGGTGACCGCACCGCGCTCGATGTCGGTGCGGGTGACGTCGATGCTGCCGGCATCGACACCCG
>JBFIHN010000360.1:0-3751 GCA_041601775.1 Acidimicrobiales bacterium | reverse complement strand
GTGGATGACGGCGAGCGGCGCGCGGACCGTGTGGGCCGACGCGGTGCCGACCGGGCTCACCGCCGGACAGCACCAGGCGGGGACGTGCCGGATGGGCCCCGATCCCACGTCGTCGGTCACCGATCCGGAGGGCCGGGTCCACGGGCACCGCAACCTCTGGGTGACCGACGCCTCGTTGCACGTGACCAACGGCGGCGTGAACCCCGTCCTGACCATCTATGCCCTGGCGCGGCGGACGGCCACGATCCTCGCGGCCACCCGATGAGCGAGTAGAAGAGAGTCGTGACCGACGCCTCCGAGCCCACCGCGCCCCCAGCATCGGGGCGTGGCGACTTCATCCGCGACAAGGTCCGTGCCGACATCGACGCGGGGACCTTCGGCGGCCGTGTCCAGACCCGCTTCCCACCCGAGCCGAACGGGTATCTGCACATCGGCCACGCCAAGTCGATCTGTCTGAACTTCGGCCTCGCGGAGGAGGTCGGCGGACAGTGCAACCTCCGCTTCGACGACACCAACCCCGCGGCAGAGGACGTCGAGTACATCGACGCCATCCACGACGACCTCGCCTGGCTCGGGTTCGCACCGGCGTCGGTGTTCCATGCGTCGGACTACTTCGCCCAGTTGTACGACTGGGCCGAGTCGCTGGTCGAACGCGGGCTGGCCTACGTCGACGACCAGGACGCCGAGACGATCTCCGCCCAGCGCGGGCGGTTCGGGGAGCCGGGCGAGGACAGCCCCTTCCGTGACCGGTCGCCGGAGGAGAACCTCGGCCTGTTCCGACAGATGCGCGACGGCGCCTTCGCCGACGGCGAGAAGGTGCTCCGGGCGAAGATCGACATGGCCCATCCGGTGATGGCCATGCGCGACCCGGTCCTCTACCGGATCCGCCGTGTGCCCCATCAGCGGACCGGTGACGAGTGGATCGTCTACCCCACCTACGACTGGGCGCACGGTCAGTCGGACGCGATCGAAGGCGTCACCCATTCGATCTGCACGCTCGAGTTCGCCGACCACCGTCCGCTCTACGACTGGTGCCTCGAGCACCTGGACCTGCCCCACGAGAAGCCCGAACAGACCGAGTTCGCCCGCCTCAACCTGACCCACACGGTCATGTCGAAGCGCCTGTTGCGCCGACTGGTCGAAGACGGGCTCGTCGACGGGTGGGACGACCCGCGGATGCCCACACTCCGGGGTCTGCGCAAGCGGGGGTATCCCGCCGAGGCCATCCGGGCGTTCGTCGACCACATCGGTGTGGCCAAGACCAACAGCGTGGTGGAGATCGAACTCCTCGAGTCGTTCGTGCGCCGCCACCACAACGAACACGCACTGCGCTTCATGGCGGTCGTCGACCCCGTGAAGGTGGTCATCACCAACTGGCCACGAAACGACGACGGGACGCCGGTCGTCGAGTACGTCGAGGCGGTCAACAACCCCGAGGACGAGGACGCAGGGACGCGCCAGGTCCCCTTCAGCGGCGAGTTGTGGATCGAGCGCGCCGACTTCGAACTCGACCCGCCGCCGAAGTACTACCGCCTCACCCCCGGGAGCGAGGTGCGCCTGCGCGCCGGCTACTTCATCACCGCGACCGACGCCGTGACCGACGACGACGGGACGGTCGTCGAGGTCCGTGCCACCTACGACCCGGAGACCGCCGGTGGTCAGGCTCCCGACGGCCGGAAGGTCAAGGCCACGATCCACTGGGTGTCGGCCGACCACGCGGTCGACGGAACGGTCCACACCTACGAGCGGCTGTTCTCGGCCGAGCACCCCGGCAGCGCCACCGGCGATCCGATGGACGACCTCCACCCGGCGTCCCGCGAGACCCGCACCGACGCCAAGCTCGAACCGGCGCTGGTCGGTGCCGAGCCCGGCTCGGTGGTGCAGTTCGAACGGCTCGGGTACTTCGCCGTCGACCCGGCCACGTCGCCGGGATCGACTCCGGTGTTCCACCGCACGGTGGGGCTCCGCGACGAGTGGGCCAACATCCAGAAACGCCAGCAGAACCAGGCGAAACAACAGGCCAAGCAGCAGGCCAAGCAGGCAGCGCGACAAGAACGGGGTCCGCGGTCGTGACCTGGACCACGGCCGACATCCCCGACCAGCGCGGTCGTGTCGCGATCGTCACCGGATCGAACACCGGCCTGGGTTTCGAAACTGCGGCAGAACTCGCCCGAGCAGGCGCCACCGTGGTGCTGGCGTGTCGCACGCCGTCGAAGGCCGACGAGGCCAGACGACGGATCGAGGCCCGGACCGGCGACGCGACGGTCGAGACGCTCGCACTCGACCTGGGTGACCTGTCGGCGATCCGCGATGCAGCAGCGGAGACGGTGGAGCGGTGGCCCCGGATCGACGTCCTGATCAACAACGCCGGTGTCATGATCCCACCGAAGTCGACGACCGTCGACGGCTTCGAACTCCAGTTCGGCACCAATCATCTCGGTCACTTCGCCTACACCGGCCAGGTCCTGGGTGCACTGACCGCCACGCCCGGCTCGCGCATCGTCACCGTGTCGAGCCTCGCCCACCGCGACGGGCGCATGCACTGGGACGACCTGCAATGGGAGCGGTCGTACAACCGCATGGCGGCCTACGGCCAGTCGAAGCTCGCCAACTTGTTGTTCACCTTCGAACTCGACCGCCGTCTGCGCACCGCAGGAGTCGAGACGGTCGCGTTGGCCGCGCATCCGGGAGTGTCGGCCACCGAGCTCGCCCGTCACCTCCCGTTGGCGTCGCTCCCCGGCATCAAGACGGTGGCATCCGCGCTGCTCTCGGCGACGTTGAACTCGGCCGCCGACGGTGCGCTCCCGAGCCTGCGAGCCGCGACCGACCCCGATGCGACCGGCAGCCTGTACTACGGCTCGAGCGGCTACAAGGAGCTGCGCGGCGCCCCCGAGGTGGTCATGCCCGCACCCCATGCGGTGCGCGAAGCCGACTGGGAGCGCCTGTGGTCGGTGTCCGAGGAGCTCACCGGGGTGACCTTCCCGGTCTGACCGTCCGGCGGTGGGGGCAGGGATCACGCCATGAGCTCGTCCCCGCAGCACTCCACCCAACCGGACCCGACCCAGCCCGATCCGATGCAGCCCGATCCGATGCCGCGGCCGGATCCGAACCGACCGCCGACGCCGTTGCCCGAACCCGTCCCCGGGCCGGGTCCGCAGCCACCCGATCCCCGGCCGCCCGTGCCCGATCCGGAGCCGCACCCCGACCCGATGCCACCGAGCCCTCCCGGCCCAGGCCACCCGGAGCCGCCGATCCCGAACCCGCAGGCTGCTGCCTTGTCGTGACCGCTGGGGCCGTGACCGCTCGGGCGGGGTCGAGCGGCCTCAGTCGTCGTCGTCCTCTTCGTCGTCGTCGTCCTTGTCGGCGCCCTGACCCTTCCCCTTCGGCTCCTTGTCGGACGGTGCGGTCGTCTTGTCAGACGGTGCGGTGGTCGTGGTGGTCGTGGGGGTGGTCGTCGTGGTGGTGGTGGGGACGACCTCGTCGAGCAACGCGCGGCTCGATGCGATCAACTCGATGATCTCCTGGTGCGCCGGGTCGCTGAGGGCTCCGTCGCCCGCGGCCGCACCGGCCGCCGCCGCCAACTCGTCGAGCGCGTGCTCGGCCGCGTCTCGGTCACCGGCGTCGATGGCCGTGCGCACCGCGTCCACCTGCTCGTCGAACGTCCCCCCGGCGTCGCCACAGGCCCCGACCGCGGCAGCGACCGCAACCACGACACATGCGATGGTCGTCGGGAGTCTCATCCGAGTTCCTC
>JBFIHN010000359.1:0-3752 GCA_041601775.1 Acidimicrobiales bacterium | reverse complement strand
GGACGTTGATGCAGAAATGGCCGACGTCACGAATCAATGGCCAGCTCGATGATGTCTTGGCTGGTAGAAAGCCGACAAGTAGCGGATCGAGGGACACCGAAACGAACGACCCGATGGCCATGCCGGCTGGACCATCGATACTTGCCGCAGTCACAACGACTACGGCCGTTGGAATGTGACCGATGACCGATCGGAATCGTTCTGGGCTGAGGTCAGACATCGATGCTCCTGGCGTGTGGCTTCGTAGCGGTTGGGTCGTCCCGGTTTTCGTGGCGACTCCCGGCTCGGATGCCCACACTCGCGTGGAGACATTCTGTCAGTTGTAGTCGGCGTCGATCGCAACAAGGCGCGGCCATTCCGCGGCCACGGGCCCTCCACAAGCCCCGTAAGCCCTGGTCAGCGGCGTGACCGACGTGTTCCCCGCCTATTGCGTGGGCAAGGATCCGGGCCCGCGGTCTGATGCCGGATCGGAGCCCCGGCAACCGGTGCTCGGACCAGGGTTGCGGGTGTGATTCGCAGCTTCTGGGTTGCGATTCCCCTCACGGGCGCGCGGATCCGCAACCCAGAAGCGCAGATCGCGACGTGGTCATCCGTCGGCAGCGTCGACGGACTCGTCGACTCGGTCGATCGCAGCGCGGAGGACGGCCGCTGGCGGGGATGCGGTGTCGACGCGATGGGCCGTCGGCCAGGGAGCGCGTGACCGAGCGAGATGGTCGACCACCTCGGGGGTGGCGTCGGACGGGTTGTCGGGGTTCGACAGGCGCCGGGCGATCCGTTCCTTGGCCAGCGTGGGATCGAGCACGCACTCGATCTCGACGAGGTCGACATGGTGGCGCTCGGCGGCCAGTCGTGCGGCCTCGCGGTGACGGTCGGCGTTCCAGGATGCGTCGAGGATGACGCTCTCACCGTGGGCGACGAGCAGCTCGGCCTGCGCGAGTTGTTCCTCGTAGACGGCATCGGTCCTGGCGGGCGCATAGAGGCCTTCGCCGGGGGGTTCGAAACGGTGCTCGTCCTGCGGGATGCCGAAGCGTTGCCTGCGGATCTCGTCGGACGACAGGACCGGGCACGCGTAGTGGTCGCCGAGTCCTCGTGCGGTGACGGTCTTGCCGACCCCGGGGCCTCCGCCGACCAACACCATGCGTATCCGTCCGCGCTCGAGGTGGCGTGCAGCCAGTTGATGGTGCGCTCGTGCCGTGGCCGCACTGGGAGTGTGCCCTTGGGCATGGCGGAGACACGCGACCTTGGCCCGGACATGGGACCGGTAGGCCACGAAGTGGTGGGCCAGCGAGGCGGGGTGGTGCTCGTCGGTGAACTCCCGGTACCAGTCGAGAAACGCCGACGCTGGCGCGACACCGCCGATCAGTTCGAGATCCATGGCGAGGAAGGCCACGTCGAGGAGGACGTCGCCGATCCGGTAGTCGTCGTTGAAGGCGAGGCAGTCGATGATCCGGGGTCCGTCATCGAGACAGAAGATGTCGTCGGCCAGGAGGTCTCCGTGTCCGTCGCGCACCAGACCGTCGGCGATGCGCCGCCGGAGCAGGGGCGCGCGTCCAGCCAGGTACCGCGTCGCGAGGGCCTCGACCCGGTCCTGTTCGGCCGTGGGGATGACGTCGTCGGTGCAGTCGCGGAGCACGCCGAAGTTGTCCGCCCAGTTGGCGGCGAGCCGTTCGGGGGTGGCCGACGGCGCCTCGAGGATCGCCGGTTGCGTCGAGTGGAAGCTCGCGATCGTCCTGGCCACGTTGCGGATGCAGTCGTCCGCTTCGCCGGCGGCGACGAGCGTGGCGAGACGGCGATCAGCGGGAAGGCGCCGCATGACCAGGAGATGGTCGACGAGTTGGTCTCCCTCGTGGACGTCGGCGAGACCGAGGTAGACGTCGGGGGCCAACCGACAGTTGAGGTCGAACTCGCGGCGGGCGGCATCGAGACGGACGGTGCGGTCGGCCAGGTCGAGGAAGGGCATCTGCACCCGCTTGAGGAGCTTGTATGCCCGGTCGTCGGAGAAGAAGACGCACGAGATGTGGGTCTCTCGGACGTCAGCGCCAGGAGCAGAACGCACCGCGTACTCGCATGATGATCCTCTGGTGTGGTCGTGCCGCGTGCGAGGTCCGGCGCGGCCTGCCGATCGATCATCGGTGGCTCCCCTCCTTCGCAGTAGGGCCGAAGGTCCACCGTCGCCCGGAGCGGTCCGTGGCGCCCGCCGGTTCACGGGAGCGTCAACAGGATCCAGTCGGCGAGGAGCGGATCGACGATGACGGTGTCGCGCTCGCGCGTGAGCAGGTGGCCGCCATCGACGAGCGCGTTGCGAGCGACCGTGATCGACGACGTCGACAGGTCGTGGAAGCGACCCTCCGCGGCGGCGAACGGCGCGCCGGTACGGGCCACGGCCCGCAGCACCGCTCGCTGCGACGACGGCAGGGCGCTGAAGAAGTCGCGCATGGCGGTGGAGGCGCGGGACCGCACCCGCTCGAGCGCGCGTTCCCAGATCTCGTTCGTCGCCTCGGTGCCCGGGTCGGTCCGCCACCACACGGCGTCGGCCAACTCCATCGATCGCTGCGGGTGGCCGCCGCCGAAGGTGGCGACGGCATCGGCGGCGATGCCCGCCGTCCGCCCGGTGGCACGGAACCCGTCGTGCACCAACTCGACGATGAGTGACTGGTCGAGCGGCCCGAGGTCCATCCGTTGCGCCTGGCTGTAGAACGGCTGGTCGACATCACCGAAGAGCCGCGACATCATCGTCGGCTTCGAGCCCGCGAACGCCAGGCCGACCTCGCGGTACGAGGGTTGGAGGTGGGTGCGCATGATCTCGAGGACGTTGTCGATGCCCACGGCATCCGCGACCTCGTCGATCACGATCACGGTCGACTGGCGGGTGGCCGCCTCGACCAGCGTCTCGAGCAGGGTGTGGATGGTCGCCACCGGGTCCGGAGCATCGGGTCCCGGCCGCCGGAGCTCCGCGGTCACCACGCCGAGATGGAGGCTGAGCGATCCGGCGATGCGGTCCACCGCCTCGCGGAAGGGGCCGGACGAGCCCTGGAGCGCGCCTCCCAGACGCACCGCGAAGTCGGCGGCCGACGAGAGCCCGTAGAGATCGAGCCAGACCGTGGTCGTGGGCTCGACCTGGTCGAGCAACCAGACGGCCCGTCGCAGCAGGCTGGTCTTCCCGTAGCGGCGCGGGGCGATCAGCGCGACCGGCTGACGGCCGCCGAGCAAGCGGACCAGGTCTGCCGCCTCGCGGTCACGGCCGCGGACCTCGTCGGCCTCCAAGGGGCCGGCGTTGGGGAAGGGCGTTCGCTCCACATCGCCGAGGCTATCTCATGGCGACAAGGTATCCCTGTCAGACTTTGACAGTGATCTGCTGTCAGTTGGTGGATGGTGTACCGATCTGGCCGTCCCCGGGGCGACCGACACCCGGTCAGTCCCCGGTCGAGCGGCCGATCAGGGCGCCCGCCCGCAGAACCGTGACCGGCCCGTCCTCGCTGACGGCGATCACGACCGCCTCCGGGACGTCGTAGCTGAAGCGCCGAGCCGACGTGTGGCGAGTACCGCCGATCGCCCGCACCTCGGACTCCGCCGCTTGGCTCGGGACCAGCCGGACCCCCATCCGCCGCAGCGTCCCGGCGTGATCGAAGACGGTGGCGCCGTCGGTCTGGGCGAGGGCATGGCGCAGCGGGGCCAGGTCGTTGGGACGGTCGATCTGCAGTGCCGGCGGCACCGGCATCCGCACCTCGTGACCGAGACCCAGGTCGCCCGTC
>JBFIHN010000358.1:0-3797 GCA_041601775.1 Acidimicrobiales bacterium | reverse complement strand
GACCAGGGCAACGAGCTGGGAGAGACGGTCGGCGTCGTGGAGGATGTCGCGATCGGGCGGCGCCCACATCGCTCCCCCGGCGGCCGCGTCGGCCTGCGGGACGTACACGTGCCCCAACGCGAAGTACTCGTCGACGAAGAAACGGAAGAACCGGTCCAACGCGCCCCGGAGGTCGACGGCACCGGCGAACAGCCACCGCTGGACGGGGTCGTCGGCGAAAGCCGCAGCGAGGCCCACCGACAATTCGTCGAGGTCGGCCGCCGTGGCGTGGACGATGACCGGCGAGTTCCCCATCGGCCGGGACCGTAGCCCCGACCGGAGGTTGCCGGAAGATGAACATCGCCGACGACGTCTGGACGGCAGGAGGGACGGGTAGGGGTCGCCGCTACCGTTGGCCTCCTGCGATGGAGTGGCGGAGCGAAATCGCCTGTGAGGAGCTGATGAAGAACGTGCACCATGACCCGATGAACCTGGTCGGGATGATGTCGGAGGTGGCCGCGAGCGCCTCCGAACTACTCGTCCCGCGACCGCTGCGCGGCGTCGTCGACCGCACCCTGGTCGACGTCGCCTGTGTCGCCGGCGGCGGCGTGGCCCCCGTGGCCGAGCACCTCCGCGTCGATGTCCCCGCCGTCGACGCCTGGCGCCAGGTCGGCGTCCCGGTCGAGTTCCGGGCCCGCCTCACGGCGATTGCGCTGCGCCCGACCTTCCCCGGCTTCCAGCGGTACGGCCGGGCGGCCTGATCACTCCCCGGTGAAGACCGGCGGGCGCTTCTGCAGGAAGGCCTTGGGACCTTCACGGGCGTCCTTGGACGCCATCACGCCCATCCCGATCTCCATCTCCTTCACGAACGCCTCCTCCTCGGGGAGGTAGGCGGCCGCACGGATCGACTCCTTGATGCCGCGCACCGCGAGGGGGCCGTTGGCGGCGATCTTGTCGGCCAGGGCCCGGGCCTTGTCCATCGCTTGGCCGTCGGGTACCGCGTGCCCGACGAGGCCGACCTCAGCGGCGCGGGTGCCGCTGATCGGCTCGCCCACGAGGAGCAGTTCGCACGCCACCGTGAACGGGATCTGGCGAGGGAGTCGGACGGTGGAACCCGACATCGGGAACAGTCCCCGGCACACCTCGGAGATGGCGATCTGGGCGTTCGCCCCGGCCACGCGGATGTCGAACGCCTGGAGGATCTCGGTCCCGCCGGCGTAGCAGTAGCCCTCGACGGCGGCGATGATCGGCTTCTTCGGCTGGTGGTCCTTGAGGAAACCCTTGTAGATGAGCGACAGGTCGGCCTGGAGTCGCGCCTCGTACTCGTTCTCGGGTTCGGCACCGGAGAGCAGCGCGCCCACGAGCCGGTCGAGGTCGGCCCCGGCCGAGAAGTTGCCGCCGGCCCCGGTGACGATCGCGACCCGGAGGTCGTCGTCGGCGTCGAGTTCGTCCCAGATGTCGGCGAGGCGCACCAGCATCTCGGGATTGAACGGGTTCTTCTTCTCCGGCCGGTTGAGCGTGATCTCGAGGACGTGACCTCGACGCTCGGTCAGGACGGCGGGCGGGGCAGCGGTATCTGACACAGCGTCAGATTGTGGCAGGTCCGACCCGCGAGGCGGGACTCCGGTCGGAGAGGAGTGCGTGACGTCACCGGTGTGGTGCCGTCACCGTCCGCCGCGGCGGCGGATCCGTTCGAGGATCAGTTCGAGGTCGTCGTCGGGGAACGCGCCGGGCGTGTCACCGCACCACAACACCCCCACGGTGGCGTCGATGCGGACGGTGGCGATGTCGAGGTTGACGGGCCGGACACCGCGATCGCCGCCACCGGTGAAGCGGACCCGGTGGCCGTGCGCCGTGGTCGTCAACTCGACACCGAGGACCTCGACGTCGGTCGCGCCCGCCTCGAGGTCCGCGGCCACCGACGAGCCGAGGCACGCGGCGAACGCGGGTCCTCCGAGGATCTCGTGGGCCGACGCCGCGTCCGCTTCGGTGGCGAAACGCACGCCCGTCCCGTGGACGAGCGTCGCCGGCGGTCGCAGGAAGTGCGGAGACGACGCGCTCTCGACGACGGCGGCATCGGGGAAGTCCGGGCCGATGCAGTCGAAGAGCGCACCGGGGCCGGTGCCCCCGGTGGTGACGACCCCGTCGTCGATCGCCGTCCACCCGGCACCGGGCAGGTCGTCAGCCTGGGGAACGATGTTGGGGGCGCGCACGACCTCCGGTCCTAGCCGATGCGATGGCCGTACATCTCCTCGAGCGGGTCCGAGATGAGCTCGATGCGTTCGCCGTCGGGCCCTGACAGGTAGAGCGACGACCCGCCAGCGAGGTGGTAGCCGACGCCGGCGTCGTCGAGCTTGTCCTTGAGCTGTTCCCACCGGTCGGGTTCGACCGAGATGGCCAGGTGGTGCAGACCACCGAGCACCTCGGCGTAGTCGCCGAGTCCGAGCCCGGGGAAGTCGAAGAACGCCAGCGCATTGCCGTGCCCGATGTCGAAGAAGAAGTGCGTCGAACCCCGGTAGTCGCGGTTCTCGAAGACCTCGGTGAGCGGGAACTCGAGCAGGTCCTGGTAGAAGCCGATCGTCGCCTCGACGTCGGAGGACAAGAGCGCGACGTGGTGCACGCCGCGGGCCGACGAGGCCGGGCGCTCGGCGGAGGGGCGGAGGTGCTGGGCCCGGATCCGGTCCCACTCCGCGCTGCGGTCGACGTCCTCGCCGTGGTCGGCCCGGTCCTCGACGAACTTGTTGCCGCTCATCGCGACACCTGCTGATCGGATTCCCACACGATGACCTCACTCCGTTCGTGGGCGGTGATGGTGTGCGGACCGGCATGGGTGAGCCGGGCCGCATCGCCATGGTGCAACGTCGCGCCGGCATCGTCGAGTGCCACGCCGCCCTTCGCCACGAACACATGGACAAACGGTGCATCGGGCAGCACGACCGAGTCGCCGTCGCCGAGACGGGCGACGAGCATCGAGGCGTGGCGTTGGTGGATCCGGATCGCGGCATCGTCGTCACGACCCGAGGCGACGGTCACCAGACCGCCGGCGTCGAGCAGCGCGTTGACGTCCTCTTGCTGGTAGCCGGGCGTGATCCCCGCCTCGTGGGGCGGCACCCACATCTGCACGAAGTGCACGGGGTCGGTCGACGAGTGGTTCATCTCCGAGTGCTGGATCCCCCGGCCGGCCGACATCCGCTGGGCGAGCCCCGGATAGAGGACCCCCTCGTTTCCCTCCGAGTCGTGGTGTTCGAGTTCGCCGTCGAGGACCCAGGTGACGATCTCCATGTCACGGTGGGGATGGGTCCCGAAGCCCCCACCGGCAGCGACCCGGTCGTCGTTGCTGACCAGCAGCAGCCCGTGCCCGACGTTGGTCGGGTCGTGATGCGCACCGAAGCTGAAGCTGTGGTGGCTGTCCAGCCATCCGATGTCGGTGTGGAACCGGCGGTCGGCGGTACGGATGTCGATCGTGTCGGTGGTGGTCTGCGATCCGGTCATGTCGGTGTGCCCTCCTCCAGGTAGTTGCACAGACAACAACCTATCGGAGGGGTGGCTCATTCCCGCCGGAGCACCGTCCACAACCCGATGCCGGCCCGGCTCGCCACCCCCGACCAGGAGCCGGGCAGTGCGTCGGCGACCTCGTCGGGCATCAGGTGGATCGGGGTCGACTCGCCGCTCGAGTTGACCCACACGACGGCGCCGCCCGGAGCGAGCACACGGTCGACCTCGTCCGGGAACAGGAGCATGTTGATGAGGACGACAGCGTCGACGGACCCGTCGGGCACGGGGAGCGCCGCCGAATCGGCCAGCACCCGCAGCCCGGG
>JBFIHN010000357.1:0-3817 GCA_041601775.1 Acidimicrobiales bacterium | reverse complement strand
TCCCTGACGACGCATGCGGACCAGCGTGCCGCAGCGCCGGCAGGGTTGGCCCGCTCGCCCGTACACGGCGACACCACCGCGGTAGGTCACCCGCCGCGATGTCGAGAGGTTGGCGCGCAGGAGTCGGTGCGCGGTCTCGTAGACGGCCCGGAGCCGTTCGGGATCGAGGGACTGCACCGGGGTCGAGGGCTCGATGCCGTGGAGGAACAGGACCTCCGACTTGTACACGTTGCCGATGCCGGCACCGAGGCGCTGGTCGAGGAGGGCATCGGCGACCTCGATCGTCTCGTCCGTCGATCGGGCCACCCGGGCGAGCACGGCGTCGAGGTCGGGATGGTCCGCGGTGAGGTCGGGGCCGAGACGGGCGAGCGCGTCGGGCCGGCGACCGTCTCGGTGGTGGATCTCGACCACGGGTGCCTGGAAGCACACGGCGACCCAGCCGCTGTCGGCGCCGACCACCGCCCGGGCCAGATGGGCGCCCTTCTGCCACCGCTCGCCCTCGCGGTAGAGGTGCCACGACCCGGTCATGCGCATGTGCGTACGCAACACCAAGCCGCCGCTGAAGCCGATCAGCAGGTGCTTTCCACGGGCCTCGACCGTGTCGATCCCCTCGCCGGGCCGTGGTCGATCCCCCGCCAGACGTGGCGCCTCGAACCGGGTCAGCGTGTGCCCGACCAGCGCCGGCCGCAGCCGTGCCGCGGCCCGATGGATGGTGTCGCCTTCGGGCACCCCACCACGCTACGACCACCCCCCGCCCCCGACACCCGACCCCGACCCCCGACCCCAACCAATCTCGTTCTGGGTGCGCGATCGGTACGTCAGAGATCCCGATCGCGCACCCAGAAGCCCCCCGGGGTTGGGGTTGGGGTCAGCGGGTGGGGCGGTGGACGAAGCCCTTGTAGCCGTCGCGGTAGCCGGCGGTCTCGAGGGCCACACGCCACGCCGAGTCGCCGGCCGCTTCGCCGTCGATCTTGCGGATCTCGAGCGACCGGTACCGCGCCCGACGATCGGGACCCGGCTCCACCAAGACCTTGAGATGGTCGGGCCAGTCGGGATGGTCGGCGGTGTCGGCGAAGGTCGACACCGAGTGGCCGCCGCGCTCGAGGTATGCCACGAGCGTGCCGTCGACGAGCAGTACGTGTGCGCCCGCCTGGCGTGCGGGCCGTCCCGCCGACTCGGGCCACGGGAGCGCGGCGCCGTAGGGCTGGGCGGGGTCGGTGGCCGCGAGCACGACGGCGCCGGGACGAGCGTCGGGTTCACGGGCGGCCCGCAGGCGGTCGACGGCGCCCGGGAGCGCGAACTGCGCGGCCCCGAGTCCGGCGACGAAGTAGCCCCGTCGCAGCTCGCCCCGTTCCTCCAGGGCCTTCAGCACCGGGTACACGCCGGCGAAGCCGCCCTCGCTCCCCTCGCCGAGCGCGGCCTCGCGGGTGAGCACGCCGTACCGTTCGAGCAGCTGGCGGGCCTTGGCGTGCGCGGCCTCGGTCGGCGACGGGGCCGGTTCGAGCAGCGGCGCGACCAGCGACCAGCGACCAGCCCCGGCAGCCGGTCCGAGGCGGGAGAGCCGGCCGGGTCGGGGGCGGCCGCGCCCCTTGGCGGCCGACGACCGGCGAGGCTTTCCGGCGAGGTGGGCCCGCAACGGGGTGAGCGAGTCGTTGGTCACGTAGCCCGCCCAGACCAGGTCCCACAGGGCGGTGAGCACCGCGGTGTCGTCGTAGTCGGCGCCGGCGGCCTGGGCGGCCCCGACCAGGTCGGACCAGAACGACGCCCCGCGTCCCCCGAGGTGGTCGAGCAACGCGACGTGGAGCGGTCCGTCCGGCGGCGCGTCCAGCGTGGGGACGAGGAGACCGGCCGTGTCGCGGAACAGCAGCCGGATCCGACCATCGCGTGCGCCCAGGGATCCGCCGCCGACCCACACGACCTCGCCCGCGGTGCACAGCTGGTCGAGATCGGCCGGCGCGTACTCCCGCAGGCGGGCCGGCAGGACGTCGGCCTCGAGGACCGACGCCGGGATCGGCGCGCCCTGGAGCTGGGCCACGACGTCGATGAGCGCGTCGATGCCACGGCGGTTCGACCCGACGTGGTGCCACTCGGGCAGGAAGCGACCGAGCGCGTCGCCCTCGACCGGCTCGACCTCCTTGCGCAGGGCCGCCAACGACCGTCGACGCAGGACCCGCAGCACCTCGGGGTCGGTCCACTCCCGATCGTGACCGCCGGGACGGAACTCGCCGCGGAGCACCCGGCCGTCGACCTCGAGCCGTTCGAGCGCCGGGATCATCCGGTCGACGGCGACGCCGTAACGGGCGGCGGCCTCCATCGCCGTGAAGGGGCCGTGCGTCCGGGCGTACCGGGCGGCGAGGTCGGCCATCGGGTCGTCGACGGGATCGGTGAACGCGGCCGGCAGACCGACGGGCACGGCGACCCCGAGGGCGTCGCGCAACCGGGCCGCGTCGTCGGTCGCCGCCCAACGCTCCTCGCCGCCGACGCCCACGGCGTAGGCGCGGCGCTCGGCCACGAGCTCGTCGACCCACGCCTTGGCGTCGCCCTCTGACCGGAGGTCGACTTCGTCGATGCTCAGCGGACCGAGCAGACGGAGGAGGTCGTGGCACTCGTCGGTGTCTCGTGCCCGGCGGCCGTCGACCAGGCGCTGCAGTTCCAGTTCGAGGTCGGCGAGGACGTCGCGGTCGATCAGCTCGCGGAGTTCCTCGGAGCCGAGCAGCTCGCGCAGGAGGTCGCGGTCGAGCGCCAACGCGGCCGCACGACGCTCGGCCAGGGGCGCGTCGCCCTCGTACATGTAGACGGCGATCCACCCGAACACCAGCGACTGCGCCATCGGCGACGACTGGTCGGTGTCCACGGGGACGACGCGGACACGCCGCGAACGGATGTCGGACAACAGCTCCTTGAGCGCCGGCAGGTCGAACACGTCGTTGACGCACTCGCGCGTGGTCTCGAGCAGGATCGGGAACGTCGGGTACTTGCTCGCCACCTTCAACAGGTCGGCAGCTCGTTGTCGTTGCTGCCACAGCGGCTGTCGCCGATCGGGACGGCGCCGCGGCAGGAGCAACGCCCGACCAGCGCACTCGCGGAACCGTGACGCGAACATCGCCGTGTTCGGGAGTTGGCCGAGGATGATGTCCTCGATCTCCTCGGGCGGGATGGCCAGCTCGTCGATCGGGAGGTCGTCGACGGCCTCGGGCAGGCGCAACACGATGCCGTCGTCGGACCAGATCATCTCGATCTCGACGCCCCAACGCTCACCCAGCGTCGTCTGGAGCGCCATCGCCCACGGCGCGTGGACCTGCGCACCGAAGGGCGACAGGATGCACACGCGCCAGTCGCCGATCTCGTCGCGGAACCGTTCGACGACGATGGTCCGGTCGTCCGGTACGACACCGGTGGCCTCGGCCTGCTCGTCGAGGAACGCCACCAGGTTCTGGGCCGCCAGGGCGTCGAGGCCGTGGTCGTCCCGGAGGGTGGCGATCGGGTCGGGGGTCGTGGTGCGGTCGCGGATCGACCGGGTGAAGGCACCGATGGCGCGGCCGAGCTCGAGCGGTCGACCGGGGCCGTCGCCGTGCCAGAACGGCATCTTGCCGGGCACGCCCGGTGCCGGGGTCACGATCACGCGCTCGAAGGTGATCTCCTCGATCCGCCACGTCGATGCACCAAGCAGGAAGGTCTCGCCCGCCCGCGACTCGTAGACCATCTCCTCGTCGAGTTCGCCGACGCGGGTGCCGTCGGGGAGGAACACGCCGAAGAGCCCGCGGTCGGGGATGGTGCCCGGGTTGGTGACGGCCAGACGCTGGGCGCCGGCGCGGCC
>JBFIHN010000356.1:0-3846 GCA_041601775.1 Acidimicrobiales bacterium | reverse complement strand
GGCGAAGTCGGACTACGAGCGGATGTGGCAACGGACGCTGTTCGATGCCGGCTACGCGGGCGTGTCGTGGCCCGAGGAGTACGGCGGCCGTGGCGCCACGCCGGCGGAGGAACTGATCTTCCTCGAGGAGACCGAGGCCGCCGGCGCCCCGTACGTCGGGTGCAACTTCGTGGGGACGCTCCATGCCGGCCCGACCATCGGCGCCGAGGGCTCCGACGAACAGAAGCAGGCGTACCTGCCCGGGATCCTGCGGGGCGACGACATCTGGTGCCAGGGCTTCTCCGAGCCCGAGGCCGGGTCCGACCTCGCATCGCTTCGCACCACGGCCTAC
Organism: Acidimicrobiales bacterium; assembly: GCA_041601775.1. Taxonomy (GTDB): domain Bacteria; phylum Actinomycetota; class Acidimicrobiia; order Acidimicrobiales; family Salinilacustritrichaceae; genus Salinilacustrithrix. The sequence continues at coordinate 3,515 of JBFIHN010000356.1, read as the reverse complement.
CGCGACGGCGACGAATACGTCGTCAACGGCCAGAAGATGTGGACGTCGAACGCACAGGTCGCCCGCTACTGCGAGCTGCTGGTGCGGACCGACCCCGACGTGAAGAAGCACGCCGGCATCACCTGGCTGGTCATGCCGATGGACTCGCCGGGCATCGAGGTCCGGCCGCTCAAGTCGCTGACCGGTGGCCCCGAGTTCAGCGAGATGTTCCTGCACGACGTGCGGATCCCTGTCGCCAACCGTGTCGGCGACGAGAACGACGGCTGGCGCGTCGCGATGGTGACCTTCGGATTCGAGCGGGGCACGGCCTTCGTCTCGGAACTCCTCGGCTCGATGGCGCTGGTCACCGACCTCGTCGCCGTGGCCAAGGAGTCGGGGCACTGGGACGACGCCGGCATCCGCCACGACCTCGCCCGCGTGTCGGCCGAACTCGATGCCCAGTGGGCCTACACCAAACGCAACGTGAGCCGGGCAGCCCGCGACGGGAACACCGGCGTCGGCGGCTCGATCTTCAAGCTCGGGTACCACGAGACCCGTCACCGCATGGGCGACCTGGCCATGCGGGTCCTCGGCCGCCAAGGGCTCGCCATGGGGACGAGGGTCAGCGCCGAGGACCACGTCGAGGAGCGGCTCTACGCACTCTCGCTGTCGATCGCCGCCGGCACCGCCCAGATCCAACGCAACATCGTCGGCGAGCGTCTGCTCGGCCTGCCCCGGGAGCGCTGATGGACTTCCTCCTGTCCGAGGACCAACTCGCACTGCAGTCCGAACTCCGACGGTTCCTGACCGACCGCGTCGACCACGACCTGCGCACCGCAGCAGCAGAGCTCCCCGGCGCCGTCGACCGTTCCCTCTGGAGCGAGTTGGCGTCGATGGGCGTGTTCGGCATCCACACCCCGGAGTCCGACGGCGGTGTCGGTCTGGGCTTGGCCGAGGCGACCATCGTGTTCGAGGAACTGGGTCGCGTCGCGACCCCGGGACCGACGATCTCGACCTGCCTGGCATCGACGCTGGCAGCCGACGGTGCCGCCGACGGCTCGGCAGTGGTCGGGTTGATCCGTGCCGACACGCTCCTCGTCGAACACCTCGAGGGGCTCGACACGCTCCTGGTCCACCACGACGGCCTCGTCGAGCACGTCGACACACCCGACGGGACGCTCCTCCCCCGTCCCCTCGACCCGCTGACGCCCGTGTCCCAGGTCGACGCGATCCCCGCCGGCGACGAGATCAGCAAGGCCGGCGAACGGGTCATCCGCGAGGGTCGGCTGCTCGCTGCCGCCTTCCAGGTCGGCCTCGGTCAGGCCGCCGTCGACCTCGGGACCGACTACGCCGGCCAGCGCCAGCAGTTCGGCAAGGTGATCGGCAGCTTCCAGGCCGTCAAGCACCTGCTGGCCGACGCCGTGGTCGGCATCGACATCGCCAGGGCCGGCGTCCACGCCGCCGCGGTCGCGCTCGACGAGTCAGCGGCCGACGACGCGAGCACCGGGGGCCGGTCGATGAGCGTCGACGCTGCCCGCCTCGTGGCATCCGAGGCCGCGCAACGAGCGTGTGAGGCCTGTATCCAGGTGCACGGCGGGATCGGTTTCACCTGGGAACTCGACGCCCACCTGTTCCTCAAGCGCTCCCTCGCGCTCGACGCCACGTTCGGCACCGTGCACGCATCGCACGACGTCGTCGCCGCCACCCTCTGACCATCGCGATCCGCAACCCCGACCCCACCACCAAGACCGTTCTGGTGAACGACTGCGTCACCTCATGGTGTCGTTCGACCACCAGAACGGAACTGTGAGGAGAACAGCACCATGGAAATGCTCAAGGACAAGGTCTGCATCGTCACCGGCGCGGGACACGGCATCGGCCGTGCCCATGCGATGGAGCTCGCCAAGCACGGCGCCAAGGTCGTCGTCAACGACGTCGGGGGCTCGGTCCACGGTGAGGGCACCGGCAAGGACGCCGACCTGACCGTCGACATCATCACCGAGCGTGGTGGCGAGGCCGTGGCCAACTACGCGGACGTGGCCGACCACGACGCTGCAGCCGCGATGGTCCAACAGGCCGTCGACACCTGGGGTCGCCTCGACGTCTTGGTGAACAACGCCGGCATCGTGCGCGACACCGCCATCTGGAACATGAGCGAGCAGGACTTCGACTCGGTCATCCGTGTGCACCTCCGCGGCAGCTGGGCCCCGGCCAAGCACGCCGCCATCCACTGGCGGGCCCGGGCCAAGGCCGGCGAGACCTTCACCGGCCGCGTCATCAACACCACCTCGGGCGCCGGCCTGGTCGGGAACTTCGGCCAGACCAACTACGCCACGGCCAAGGCCGGGATCGCCGGGTTCACCCAGACCCTCAGCCTCGAGCTCCACAAGCTCGGCGTGACCGTGAACTGTGTCGGACCGGCAGCGGCCACCCGCATCACCGGGACCATGCCCGGAGCCCCCGAGGTCATCGAGGCCGACGACGTCGCCGACGACGAGTGGAACCGCATGGATCCGGCCGTGTCGTCGCCGCTGGTGGCGTGGCTGGCCTCCGACGAGTCACAGCTCGTCACCGGTCAGGTGATCCGGGCGGTCGCCGAGGACATCGTGTGGATGAAGTCGTGGGCCGAGGGTCCGAGCATCAGCAACGGCGGCAAGCGGTGGGACGCGACCAAGCTCGGCACCCAGCTCGCAACCGACGTGTTCGGGGTCCGCACCCCGGGCCTGCGCTACTAGCGCCCGCGCAGCCTAGGAACGCGGGCGGATCGGGTCGGGCATGGCCCGTTCCTCCCGCGAGGCCAGGACCGCACCCACGATCACGAGGGCCACGCCGGCGACGGCCAGGCCGGTCACCTGGTCGTCCTTGAACGCGACGCCCAGGCACAGTGCGACCACGGGGATCAGGTAGGTGATGAGCGACGCGCGGGTCGCGCCCACGCTGCCGACCAGCGTCCCCATGATGACGAACGCGACCCCCGTGCCCAGGGCGCCGATCACCACCACCGACAGGGTGGGGCCCGCCTCCCAGGACGAGTCGCCGAGCGAGACCAGCCCCCCGGGCAGGGTCCAGAGGGCGGCGAGCGCCAACATCCGGGCCATGAGCGGGAGCGAGCCGTATCGCTGCTGCAAGGGGACGGCGACGTTGGCCGCCACGCCGTAGCAGGCACTCGCCGCCAGCACCATCACGATGCCGAGCCAGGCGTTGTCGCCTTCGCCGCCCTGGCCGAGCGAGATCGACACCACCCCGGCGAGACCGACGGCGAGACCGACGATGCGGGTCCGCCCCGGGAGGCGACGGGCGATCGTCCCCGCAGCGATCGCCGCGAAGATCGGCGTACTCCCGTTGAGCATGCCGGTGACCGCCGAGTTGATGTGTTGCTCGGCCAGCGGGAACAGGGTGAAGGGCACGGCGACCCAGACGACCGACAGCCCCAACAGGCGGGGCCAGTCGGCGCGGTCGATGCGCGCCCGCGCCCGGGGCACCACGTTGAGGACCACGGCGCCGAGCGTGATCCTCCCCCAGGTGATGAGCCCCGG
>JBFIHN010000355.1:0-3864 GCA_041601775.1 Acidimicrobiales bacterium | reverse complement strand
GCCGACGATCCGGCCAAGGACGATCCCTTCGATGCGGCCATCTGGCAGGCGTCGGCCGACGGGGAACCCGCGTGGGAGTCGCCGTGGGGGCCGGGCCGGCCGGGCTGGCATGCCGAGTGCGCGGCCATGGCCACGACCCTGTTGGGCATGTCGATCGACGTGCATGCCGGCGGCGCCGACCTCGCCTACCCGCACCATGCCTACGAGAACGCCATCGTCGAGGCCGCCACCGGCGTCGCCCCGTTCAGTCGGTCGTGGATGCACGTCGGCACCGTCACCAAGGGCGGGGAGAAGGTCGCCAAGTCGACCGGCAACCTGGTGTTCGTGATGGACCTGCTGCGCGATCACGCCCCGCAGGCGCTGCGCCTCCACATCCTCGACCGACCGTGGAACCAGACCTGGGACTTCGACGCGGCCGGTCTGGCCGAGTCCGAGGCCAAGCTCGAGCGGTTGTGGAACGCCACCAGCCAGCCCGGTGGGTCCGATGCCTCGGTCACGGCCGCGGTCGAAGCACTCCTCGACGACCTCGACGTCCCCACCGCACTCGGGATCGCACTCGACGAAGGCGGCGAGGCCGCCCGCACCGTCGCCAAGATCCTCGCGCTGCTCTGACGACCCGCTAGCGGCTCGGCGCCCAGCGGAAGGTCTTCGCCGCGACCAGCGGCATCGCCACCGCCCACGCCGCCAGCACCAACCAGGCCCGGCCGGGCGCGGTGCCGCCGGCGAACGCCGCGGTCACGAGATCGGTGAGCGCCGAGCCGGGGAGGAGCCGTGCGCCGGCGCGCAAGGGTCCGGGGAACTCCTCGAGCGGGATCAGGAACCCCCCGAGGAGCAGGAACACCAGATACAGCCCGTTCGCCAGCGCGAGCGTGATCTCGGCCCGGAGCGTCCCCGCCATCCACAGTCCGAGGCCAGCGAACGCCGTGGTGCCGAGGACGACGGCGCCGACCAGCGGGAGCAGCGAGAACGCCGGCCGCCATCCGAGGGCCAGCCCGACCGGGACGAGCACGGCCGCCTGCACGATCTCGATGGCGACCACGCCGGCGATCTTGGCCGCCAGCAGACGGGGCCGGCCCAGCGGCGTGGTCCCGAGGCGCTTGAGCACGCCGTAGCTGCGTTCGAACCCGGTGGCGATGGCGAGACCGGTCATGGCCATCGACATGATGGCGAGCGCCAGGATGCGCGGCGCGAGCGCGTCGACGGGGTCGCCGCCCGCGGGCAGGACCGAGTCGACGGGCAAGACGTCGACGAGCGAGAAGAACACGAGCAACCCGACCGGGATGCCCATGGTCAACAGCAGCGACTCCTTGTTGCGCAGCGTCAGCGTGCACTCGACGCGGAACTGGGCCAGCAGTGCGCTCATGCGTCGCGCTCCGGATCCGGACCGGTCAGTCGCAGGAACACGTCCTCGAGTCGCTGACGTCCGGCCCGCAGGTCGCCCAGCGCCAGCTCGTGGTCCGCGAGCCATCCCGTGAGCGCTGCCGCCAGCGTGGGGTGGTCGCTCCCAGACACGACGTACTCGCCCGGCGACGCCTCGACCACGGTTGCGCCCAGGTGGACACCGAGGGCCACGACGTCGATCTCGGGGTCGGACGAGAACCGCACCTCGCCCGACGTGCCCGCGCGCAGCTCGGCCAGCGTGCCCGCAGCCACGACCCGGCCGCGGTCGATGATCACGACGCGGTCGGCCACCTTCTCTGCTTCGTCGAGTTCGTGGGTGCACAACACCACGGCGACGCCGTCGGCGGCCAGCTCGCGGATGATCTCGCGGATGACCTGGCGTCCGCGGACGTCGACGCCCGCCGTGGGCTCGTCGAGGAACACGACGTCGGGTCGGCCGACCAGGGCCATGGCCAGGCTCAGGCGTTGCTGTTCGCCGCCGCTCAGCTGACGCCACGTGGCGTCCGCTCGGTCGTCGAGCCCGACCCGTGTCAGCAGGGCCGCCGGGTCGGCTGGATCGTCGTACATCGCCGCGAGGAGCCGGAGCATCTCCGGGGGATGGATGCCCGGGTAGACGCCGCCTTCCTGGAGCATCACCCCGACCCGGCCGACCACGGCAGCGTGTTCGGTGGCCGGGTCGTGACCCAACACCGACACCCGCCCACCGGCCGCGGTCCCGTACCCCTCGAGCACCTCGATCGTCGACGTCTTGCCCGCGCCGTTGGGGCCGAGCAGCGCGAGCACCTCGCCGGCTGCGGCGGTGAAGCTCACGCCGTCGACGGCCGCGAGGTCGCCATGGCGCACGACGAGTCCGTCGACGATCACTGCGGTCATGGCGGGGTCCTACTGGGAGCGGGCATCGAGTGCCCGGGCTGTCTCGACCATGAGACGGTAGATACCGAGGACCTTGCGGTCGTAGTTCGGGTCGGTGGCCCACACGCCGGTCAGCTGTGTCCACCGCTGGCAACAGCCCCGGACCCCCACGCGTTCGGGCGCCACCTGGCGGTTCGGTGTCGCAGCGAGCTGCGCCGTGGTCAGTCCCGGGTCGGCGTAGGCCCGCAGCAGGTGGATGTGGGCGCGCACCCCCTCGTCGAGGCTCGGGAAGCGGAACGAGCAGGTGGGCGCGCACGAGTCGTACGCGCCGATCCCCGCGAAGTTCCACTTGCCGGCGTGGCCGGAGCGGAACCCGCCGGTCTCGAGGATGGCCTGGGCGAAGGCGATGTCGCCGGCCACGCCCTCCTCCTCGCCGATCCGCAGGTATGCCTCGATGATCGAATCGATCGTCCCGACCGGGGGATCGGCCCGGTAGTAGGTGCGGTACCAGGCGACGAGGTCGACCTGGTCGAGCACGGCAGGCCCGAGGATCGCCGGCCCCACCTGGGTGCGCGCCTCGCGGGCAGCGCGGATCGCCTCGTCGAGTGCCGTGCGGAGCGCGAGCTCGACGTCGTGCACGAAGCGGGCCCGTGTGGTCGCCGCCTCGAGGGCCGCGGTGGCCGCGGCTTCGGCCTCGACGGCGGCCCGGTAGGCGGCGCGGGCGCGCTCGAAGTCGGCTTGGACCTTGTCGGCGCCGACACCGCGCAACTCGAGGTCACGGAGGTCCTGCAGGCTGGCGTCCCCGAACAGCGGCTGGAGGCTGTCGGTGTCGCCGCGGACCACGACCTGTACGACCAACTGGTCGATCACCGACTTCGCGTCGAGGAGCGCATCCCCGGCGCTGCGCCGATGCTCGACCGCAGACGACCGCGCCGCGTAGGCGATCGCGAGCTCGTCCTCGATGGTCCGGCGTGCTGCCTCGCCGTCGGCGAGGGCGTCGCGGCCGCGGCGGACGTCGATGGCGGCCAGGGCCGCGTTCAGACCAGGCGTCGGGTCCGGGAGGACGACGACGGGTAGTTCCTCGGGCACCTCGAGGTCGCCGTCGTCGGCTGGGGCGGGTGCGGTCTCCTCGGGCGGCGGCGCGGCCACGTCGCCGTCGGATCCGGGCGGGACGACTCCGATGTCGCCTTGGTCGAGGACCACGGTGACCGGCGGCGCCGTGGTGGTGGTCGACGGCGTGGTCGTCGTCGTGGCGGCGGGTCCCTCCTGGCCGGACGCGGTGCCGGACGCGAGGATCGACACGCCGAGCACGATCGCGAGCGCACCCGCGAGGGCGCAGCGTGCGCGACGCACGGGGTGGCGGTCCGATCCCATTCCGAGAACGCTACGACGCGAGCACCGAGAACTCGACTGCGGAGCGGGCGGTTCAGGGTTGTGGCTCTCCGGGGAGGCGGCGTTCGTCGGCGCCCACCCCGGCCCGCCACGACCGGGCCTGGCAGACGAACACGGCGACTGCGGCGTAGTCGGCATCGATCGACTCGAGCGCGGGCCATGCGCCGTCGTGGTCCGGATCGAGCCGGCAGCCGATCTCGTTGACGACGACGCCTCTCG
>JBFIHN010000354.1:0-3883 GCA_041601775.1 Acidimicrobiales bacterium | reverse complement strand
CCGAGTCCGCCGGACACGGCATCGGGGCCGTCGGCCGTGGCGACCACCAGCGCGATGGCGAGGCCCATGGCGAAGAGCACCGCGATCGCTGCCCGCCGACCGGCACCCTCGCGGACGAGGGCCGACTCGCTCACCGCTTCTCAGCCCGGAGGAAGAGCAGCCGAGGGATCTCGGCGACATCGGCGTACTCGGGCGCCCGGGCGAGGAAGCCCGGTGGCGGCGATGGCTCCTCCATCCGGGTCAGGTAGAGCCCGTTGGCGATCAGCGCGTTGACGTAGCGACCGAGCGGTCGGTGGATGAACGGGATGTACACGTCCTTCTCGACCTCCTCGACGGTTGCCGCCTCACGCAGGTAGGCACCGATGCGCCAGTACTGCTCGGGCGGGTCGACCATGTGGTCGTCGATCCAGCCCGCATCCGGCGTCTGCAACAACGGGTGGTTGAGGAAGAACAGGAATCGGCCACCCGGTTCGAGGACGCGGGCGACCTCGGCGATCGCCGCGTCGACGGCGGTGATGTGCTCGAAGACGAGGCATGCCACGGCGACGTCGAACGACTCGTCGGGGAACGGCAGCTCCGCGGCACCGCAGCGGAGGTAGGTCGGCCCTCCTCCCCGTTGCTTCGCGACCTCGACCTGGTTCCACGTGGGGTCGAGCCCGACGACGGTCGCGCCGAGCGACGAGGCGACCCGGGCGACCTGACCCTCGCCGGTGCCGACGTCGACGACGCGTCGCGCCCCGGCGAGGTGCGCGGCCGCGAGCGGCAGGATCTGTTCTTCGTACTCGGGGTCGACACCATCGGTGAAGCCGTCCTGCCACCAGTCGGCGTGGGTCTCCCAGAGATCGTCGTCGGCCATTGCCCAGACCGTACGTTCAGACGGCGACATCGTCGGCCATGGACGCTTCGTCGGCGGTCTCAACCGGTGTCGGCGTCCCCCACATCAGGATCGCCAACACCAGCATCGGCCCGATGGTGCGGGGGCCGTTGAAGTCGAGTCCGAGGACGCTGGGCCCGAGGAACAGGGAGAACGCGGTGACGGCGGCGAGCGCACCGAAGAGCGGATGACGGCGCTGGCGTCTCCACAGCGCGGACGCAGCCAGCACGAACGCACCGACCACGGTGAGACCCGCGATCCAGTCGGTCCCGCCGACCCAGTCGTCGATCTTGGGGATCACCCCGCCGAGGGGCCACGTGAACTCGATGACCTGATCCGAGTCGGCGTCGACCAGGACGCGCAGCGCGACCCACCATGCAGCAGCGCTCACCGTCGCCGTCGCCGCGGCGACGATCGATGCCCGGGTCCGTCGGAACAACGCATGACCCACCAGCACCACGAGCAGCGATTCCTTGGTGAACACGCCGAGGACGGCGGCCACGACACCGATGGCGGTGCGGTCGCGCTCGATCGCCGCGAGCGCGACGAGGACGAGACCGAGCGCGAGCGTGTCGGCCAGGCTGAGCCGCATGGCGGCGTAGGTCCCGGGCAGGAGAGGGACGAGCAGCGCTGGCCAGGTCCCGCCACCGAGTCGGGTCGACAGTGCGCCGGCGCCGAGGCCGGCCAGGAAGACGGCGACGACGCCGACGAGAGCCATGGCGACGACCAGCCCCTCGCCACCGCCCGATGGGTGGAGCATCCACGCCAGCACGGGATAGACCGGCCGTTGCAGGCGGTATTGCGGCCGGTCGAGGTGGTCGCTGATCTCGTCGAGGTGCATGGGCGACCGGGCGATCACGTAGAACTGCTGCCCGTCGTGGCCGAGGCCGTCCGGCAGCTCCAGCTCGGGGAAGTCGTCGGCGAACACCTCCGCCGACGGGCCGTCCGCTCCGGGTTGGATGAGCCCGACGACGTGCCCACCCTTGGCCTCGAGGTCGGCGAACACGCCCAGTGTCATCAGCACCGTGCCGACGAGCGCGAACCGCACGATGCGGTGCCACGGCGTCGGCTGCACGGGGTGAGTCTTCCCGATCGACGCCGCGGGCAGGGGGACCACGTCCTCAGCGGCGCGGTCGGTGCAGGTGGTCCCAGAGGTCATCGGCTACTGCATCGGGAAGCCACGACAATGCCTTGAGCTCCTCGATGGTCGCGGCCTTCACCTTCTTGACCGAACCGAGGTCCTTCACCAGCCGCTTGCGACGGGTGGGACCGAGGCCGGGGACGTCGTCGAGCGCCGACTTGGTCATGCGCTTGTCGCGGAGTTGCCGGTGGTAGGTGATGGCGAAGCGGTGCGACTCGTCCCGGATGCGCTGGAGGAGGTAGAGCGCCTCGGACTGTCGGGGGATGCGGATGGCCTCGGCCCTGCCCGGTACGAACACCTCTTCGAACTGCTTGGCCAGCGACGCCACGGGGATCGCATCGCGGAGCCCGAGGTCGTCCAGCACCTTGAGCGCGCTCGTCAGCTGCCCCTTGCCGCCATCGACGAGGAGGAGCTGCGGTGGATAGGCGAACTTGCCCGGTCGCTCCCCCACGGGCTTGTCCCGCTCGATCAGGTATGCGGTCAGCCGGCGTCGGAGCACCTCTTCCATGGCGGCGAAGTCGTCGTTGCCCTCGACCTCCTTGATCTTGAAGCGCCGGTACTCGGACTTCTTCGGGAGGCCGTCCTCGGTGACCACCATCGACCCCACGTAGTCCGTCCCCTGGAGATGCGACATGTCGTAGCACTCGATGCGCAGCGGCGCCTCGGGCAGGCCCAGGTGCTCCTGCAGTTCGTTGAGCGCACGGGCGCGGCTGTTGTGGTCGCTGGCCCGCTTGAGACGGTGGCGGGTGAACGCCTCCTTCGCGTTGTGCACGACGGTCTCCTGGAGGCGGACCTTCTCGCCCCGCTGCGGGACCTTGATCTCGACCCGACTCCCCCGCAGCTCGGTCAGGTAGTCCTCGTAGAGCGCGGGGTCGTCGGGCATCGTCGGCACCAGGACCTGCTTGGGCACACCGAGGGGCGGGTCGTCGTAGAGCCCTTCGAGCACGTGCTCGAGCAGCTGGCCCGGCGTCAGGTCCTCGACCTTGTCGACGATGAAGCCCTTGCGGCCCACCACGCGGCCCTTGCGGACGAAGAACACCTGCACCGCAGCCTCGAGATCGTCCTCGTCGAGGCCGATGACGTCGAGGTCCTCGGACGGGTCGCCCACCATCTGCTGCTTGGCGATCGCCTTGCGGACGCTGGACAGCTGATCTCGGACCCTGGCCGCCTTCTCGTACTCGAGGTCGCGGGCCGCCGCGGCCATCTCGGCTTCCATGCGCTCGACGACCGCGTCGGTCTCGCCGTCGAGGAAGTCGAGCAGCTCCTTCGTCATCGTCTGGTAGTCGTCGGCCGAGACCTCACCGACGCAGGGTCCCGAGCACTTCTCGATGTGGAACAGCAGGCAAGGACGACCCAGCTTCTCGTGGCTCTCGAACTTGTTGTCCGAACAGGTCCGGAGCGGGAAGGTCCGGAGCAGCAGGTCGAGCGTCTCGCGGATCGCGTAGGCGTTGGCGTACGGGCCGAAGTACTGGACCCCCTTCTTCTTGCGGCCGCGCATGACCATCGGTCGGGGCCAGTCGTCGTCGACCGTCACCGCCAGGAACGGGTAGCTCTTGTCGTCGCGCAACCGCACGTTGAAGCGCGGCTGGTGCCGCTTGATCAGGTTGTACTCGAGCATCAACGCTTCGACGTCGTTGCGGACCTGGATCCACTCGACCGATTCGGCGGTGGCGACCATCTGCGCCGTCCGCGGGTGCATGTTGCGCGGATTCTGGAAGTAGTTCGACAGGCGCTGGCGCAGGCTCTTGGCCTTGCCCACGTAGATCACCCGTCCGTGGACGTCCTTGAACTGGTACGAGCCGGGCGCGTCGGGGATCGTGCCGGCGGGGGGACGTTGGACCACGTCGCCAGGCTATTGCCGAGTCGTG
>JBFIHN010000353.1:0-3893 GCA_041601775.1 Acidimicrobiales bacterium | reverse complement strand
CAAACGGACCTTCGTCGAGAAGTTCGCCGAGGTCATCCTCGAGCCCCGCGACATGGACCACAAGATGCAGTTCATGGGCCCGACGGGCACCAACGCGGTCGAGGCCGCCCTCAAGCTCGCCCGCCTCGCGACCGGACGTCGGCAGATCGTCGGGTTCAGCCACGGCTTCCACGGCATGACCCTGGGTTCGCTGGCGCTCACCGCGAACGACGCGTTCCGCAAATGGGCCGGCGTCCCCCTCGAACACGTCGTCCGCCTCCCGAACGTGTCGTCGCCGGGTGGAGGCATCGACGCGATCGACGCCTATCGGGCTGCCCTCGACGACGCATCGAGCGGGCTGCTCCCACCAGCGGCGTTCCTGGTCGAGTGCATCCAGGCCGAGGGTGGCGTCCACGTCGCCAGCGAGGAGTGGATGCACGCCGTCCAGCGGCTCGCGCACGACGTCGGGGCGCTGTTCATCATCGACGACATCCAGGCCGGCTGTGGCCGCACGGGCTCGTACTTCAGCTTCGACGGCATGGGTCTCGACCCCGACATCGTGACCCTCGCCAAGGGGCTCGGCGGGTTCGGCACGCCGATCGCCATGAACCTCAACAAGCCCGAGGTCGACGCCCACTGGTCACCCGGCGCGCACACGGGCACGTTCCGTGGACAGGGCCTGTCCTTCGTCGCCGGCACCGAGGCGCTCGACTACTTCACCGAGCCCACGTTGATGGACGACGTGAAACGCAAGGGCGAGGTGATGCGCGAGCGGTTGACGTCGATCAGCGCCCACCACGGGCACGGCTGGGAGGTGCGTGGGCGCGGGATGATGCAGGCGCTCGACGTCGTCGACGGCGCGCTGGCGAAGGCCGCGCAGGACGCAGCGTTCCAGAGCGGACTGCTCATCGGCCCGTGCGGAACCGGTGGTCGGGTCATCAAGCTCATCCCGCCGCTCACGATTCCCGACGACGACCTGGCCGAGGGACTCGACATCCTCGAGAAGGCGATCTCGACCGCGGCGAGCGTCTCATGAGGCAACGCGACGACATGACCTTCCCGGCCGAGGAGTACGAACGCCGGATCCGCGAGCTGCGGGAGCGGATGGCGGCGCGGCTGCTCGATGCCGTGGTCATCACCGACCCCGAGAACCTCATGTACCTCACCGACTACCAGACGACCGGCTACTCGTTCTTCCAGGCCCTGGTGGTGCCCCTCGACGACGAACCGTTCATGATCACCCGAGCCATGGAGGACTCGAACGTCGTCGAGCGCACCTGGCTGGAGAAGTCGCGGCCCTACCCGGACACCGGCGACGCCATCCAGCAGCTCATCACCAGCCTCAACGAGTTCGGGTTGGCGAGCAAGCACGTCGGCTACGAGCGCAACAGCTACTTCTTCCCCGCCTACCAACAGGACCGCGTCCACACGAGCTTCGAACACGGGGTGCTGATGGACTGTTTCGGCATCGTCGAGGCCGGCCGAGCCCGGAAGTCGCCGGTCGAGATCGAGCTGATGCGGAAGGCCGCTCGTGCGACCGAGGCCGGCATGCAGGCGGGCCTCGACGCCGTCGGTGTCGGGGTCAGCGAGAACGAGATCGCCGCAGAGATCGCGGCGGCGATGTTCCGCGCCGGGGGCGAGGCTCCTGCCGTGATGCCCTACGTCACGTCCGGACCCCGGTCGATGATCGGGCATGCGACGTGGGAGGGCCGCGAGGTACAGCCGGGCGAGCACGTCTTCCTCGAGGTCGGTGGCTGCGTCCGCCGCTACCACACCGCGATGATGCGAACGGCCGTCGTGGGCGACAAGTCCGAGTCGATGGCCAAGGCCGAGGAGCGGATGAAGTACGCGCTCTCCGAGCTGCGGTCGATGATGCGGCCGGGCATGACCGTGTCGGATGCCGACAGCCTCGTCCGCAACATCATCAGCGACAACGAGGTCGGTGCCCGCCTCGTGACCCGTTCCGGCTACTCGATCGGCATCGCCTTCCCGCCGAGCTGGGACGAGGGCTACATCCTCAGCCTGAACCCCGGCGACTTCACCGTGCTGGAGGAGGGCATGACGTTCCACGTCATCCCGTGGATGTGGGGCGTCGACGGTGACAAGACGTGCGGCATCTCCGACACCATCCGGGTCACCGAGGACGGCTGCGAGTCGCTCTTCGACTTCTCGGAGGACTTCGTCGTCGCGCCGTCGTCCACTTCACTGTCCGCCGTCCCCACCGAGGAGATCTCGTAGTGCTCACCGTCACCGATCCGACCACCGGCGCCGTCGTCGACGAGTTCCCGAGCCTCGACGCCGCGGCGACCGCCGACGTCATCGGCCGCGCCGCGGATGCCTTCGACGGCTGGCGGCGGCGTTCGTTCGCCGAACGCGGCGACGTGCTCCGGGCCGTGGCCCGACGGATGCGCGACGAGATCGACACGCTCGCCCCCCTCATGACCGAGGAGATGGGCAAGCCGATGAAGGAGTCGGTCGGCGAGGTCAACAAGGCCGCCTGGGCGGCCGAGCACTACGCCGAACACGCCGAGGCCTACCTGGCGCCGCTCGAGTTGGGATCCGACGCCACCCACAGCTACGTCCAGCACCTTCCGCTGGGCACCATCCTCGGGATCCTCCCGTGGAACGCGCCGTTCTGGCTGGCATTCCGGTTCTGCGCACCGGCCCTCATGGCCGGCAACACCTGCGTCCTGAAACACGATCCCCACGTGCCGAAGTGCGCCCAGGCGATCGCCGGCCTGTTCGACGAGTCGGTCGGCGCTCCCCCCGGCATCATGCAGGCACTGCTCGTCGAGACCCCGGGCGTCGAGGCCGCCATTCGTGACCCTCGGGTGCGGGCCGTCTCGTTCACGGGGTCGGACCGTGCGGGCGCGATCGTCGCGTCGATCGCGGCATCGGAGATCAAGCCCGCAGTGCTCGAACTCGGCGGCTCCGATCCGTGCATCGTGCTGGCCGACGCCGACCTCGACGCCGCGATCCCACCGATCACCACATCGCGGATCATCAACGCCGGACAGTCGTGCATCGCCGCCAAACGGCTCATCGTCGAGGCCTCGATCCACGACGAGTTCGTCGAGCGGCTCGAGGCGTCGTTGGCGAAGCTCGTCGTCGGCGACCCCCGCGACGAGGCGACCGACGTCGGCCCGCTCGCCCGGGCCGACCTCCGCGACGCGCTCCATCGACAGGTGCAGGTCACCGTCGACGCCGGTGCCACTTGCCGTCTCGGCGGACAACTCCCCGACGGCGACGGGTTCTTCTACCCGGTGACCCTGCTCACCGATGTCACCAACGACATGACGGCGTGCGCCGAGGAGACCTTCGGACCGGTGGCCGTGGTGCTGAAGGCCGATTCGGCCGAGCATGCGCTGGCGATCGCCAACGACACGCCGTACGGACTCGCAGCGAGCGTCTGGACGACGGCCGAGCGTGGTGAGGCGATGGCCGCCCACATCGAGGCGGGCCAGGTCGTCGTGAACGGGATCGTCAAGACCGACCCTCGGCTGCCCAGTGGCGGCATCAAGCGCTCGGGCTACGGCCGCGAACTCGGTCCCCACGGCATCCACGAGTTCGTCAACGCGCAACAGGTCTGGGTCGGTCCGGTCACGACCTGAGCAGACTCTGGCGATGCGTACCATCGAACGGGAATGGGTCACGGCCACGTCGGCCACCGCCGCGGTGGCCGGCCATGGCAGCCATCCCTGCCAGGGCATCTACCACCGGCCCGCCGGATCGACGCCGAGAGTCGCCTGCATCGCCACGCACTACAGCGTCGACTTCAGCGAGCACTACCTCGCGCCGCACCTCGCCGAGCGTGACATCGGCTTCCTCGGCTGGAACACGCGTTACCGGGGTCAGGACGCCTACTTCCTCCTCGAGCATGCGCTCGTCGACATCGCGGCCGGTGTCCGGTGGCT
>JBFIHN010000352.1:0-3903 GCA_041601775.1 Acidimicrobiales bacterium | reverse complement strand
GGACGACCTGATCAACGGTGCGGGCGTGGCGCTGATCCGTGGCGTCGACGTCGAGCACTACGGCAAGGAACGAGCGGCGTCGATCTACTGGGGCATCGGCACCCATCTCGGCCTGCCGTGGCCACAGAACGCCAAGGGGCACCTGCTGGGCGACGTCACCGATCAGGGCAAGGCCGTCGACGACCCGACCTCGCGCGGCAACGAGATCGGCGGCGTGCCGTTCCCGTTCCACTCCGACGGTTCCGACCTGGTCGGCCTGTTCTGTCTCGACGCCGGCAAGAGCGGTGGCGAGAGCCTCGTGGCCAACATCGTCACCATCCACAACGAACTGGCCCGCACCGAACCCGAACTGGCGGCCGCGTTGTACGAACCCATGCCCTACGACTTCCGAGGTGAGCAGGCCCCGGGCGGCAAGGGCTGGTACACGATGCCGATCGCGAACCGGACCGAGAACCGCCTCTTCGTCCGCTACATCCGGCCCTACATCACTGCGTCACGGCGTCATGCCGACGCGCCCCGGCCCTCCGACGCCGCCAACGAGGCCATGGACCGCGTCGACGCGATGTGCGCCGACCCCACCTTCCACGTCTCGATGGCCCTGCGGCCGGGTGACCTGCAGTTCGTGAACAATTACCACGTGCTCCATGCCCGCAAGGGGTACGCGGACGACCGGGCCGCGGGGAGGGTCCGCCACCTCAAGCGGCTGTGGCTCGAGACCGACCTGCTCGGCGACGATCAGAAACCCGAGGCGTTCCGCCTCGGCCGGACCGACTCGCACTGGGCGAGCAAGGGCAAGACCAAGAGCGAGATCGTCGTCTGAGGCGGAACAACGGATCACCACCGCCGAGCAGCTACGGTCGCCGCCGAGATCGCCGGGCGGCGGCGGCACACGAGAGGAACTCCACCATGGCGATCAGACGACTCCTGGCGGCGGCTGCGGTCGCGCTGTTGGCACTCGGCGCGTGCGGATCCGACGGCGACGACACCGACGAGAACGCAGACAGCACCACCACGACGACGGCCGGCGACGAGACGACGACGACCGCGGCCCCCGACGACGGAACGGACGCCACCGACACCCCCACCGGGATCGGGACGTGCGACGACTCCCAGCTGCCGATCGTCGCGACCTACGTGGTGACCGGCATCGCCGACGACGACCCCGACGGTGGCCTCGTCGCCCGCCACCTGCCCGGTGCCGGCGAAGACGCGATCGACGTCCTCCCGCAGGGCGAGTACGTCGACACCCTCGCCGAGGCCGACGCCTGCGCGGTGACGGCCGACGGCGGCGTCTGGTGGGACATCGGCACGCCGCTGCTGGCGACCGGCGGCTGGGTCAACACCCAGTACCTCGAGGTCCCCCTCGACGAGGACCAGGACAGCTACGACCTGGTCAAGACCCAGGTCGCCTGCGTCTACGAGGGCTTCGCGGAGGCCTGCGACCTGCTCGAGATGGACGGACTGACGGCCCAGGGCAACTACGGCCTCGGCAACAGCTACTCGATGGCTCCCGACGACGCCATCAGCAGCCAGTGCGACGAGGGCGACGAGATCGCCTGCGCCGAACAGGAGTACCGCAAGGGCAACGGCGAGTGATCGTCGCGGTCGTCCCGACCAACCCGGTGTGAAAGGCTCGCGGCGATGAGTCGCACCGCCACCACGTCGAGCCCCTTCTACACCGAGGACCACGAGGCGTACCGCGAGGTCGTCCGTCAGTTCACCGAGAAGGAGATCACGCCCAACGTCCACGAGTGGGACGTGGCCGGCGAGGTCCCGCGCGAGCTCTACACCAAGGCCGGCGCCATCGGACTCTTCGGTGACGGCTTCGACGAGGAGTACGGCGGCCACGGCCAGCGCGACGCACTCCTGCGCCTGGTCCTCATGGAGGAGCTCTGCCGCGCCGGTTCCGGCGGGGTCGTCGCCGCCATCTTCTCCAACTACATCGGGCTTCCGCCGATCCAGCGGTTCGGGTCGGACGAGATGAAGGCCCGGGTGATCGGCCCGTGCCTGAGCGGCGAGAAGATCGCGGCCCTGGCCATCACCGAACCGTCCGGTGGTTCCGACGTGGCGCGGATCAAGACCACGGCCCGGCGCGACGGCGACGACTTCGTGGTCAACGGCTCGAAGACGTTCATCACCTCGGGCATGCGGGCCGACTTCTTCTCGACCGCCGTCCGCACCGGCGGCGAGGGCCCGGCCGGCATCTCGATGCTCCTCATCGAGGGCGATCGACCCGGCGTCGACCGCACCAAACTCGACAAGATGGGTTGGCTCGCGTCCGACACCGCGACCCTCTACTTCGACGACGTCCGGGTCCCGGTGTCGAACCTCATCACCGAGGAGAACGCAGGCTTCTCGGCCATCGTCAACAACTTCAACGCCGAGCGCATCGACCTGGCGGTGCAGTCGACCGCGTTCAGCCGGGTCTGTTTCGACGAAGCCGTCAACTGGGCGCGCGAGCGCGAGACGTTCGGCAAGCGCCTCGCCGACCACCAGGTCATCCGCCACAAGCTGGCCGAGATGGACCGGTGCATCAACGCGTCGCAGGCCTGGCTCGAACTGCTCAGCTGGCGACTCAACCAGGGCGACAACCCCGTCGCCGAGATCGCCGAAGCCAAGGTCAACGCCACCCTGTGCTTCGAGTTCTGCGCCCGCGAGGCCGCACAGATCCTCGGCGGCGCCAGCTACCTGCGCGGTGACACCGTCGAGCGTCTCTACCGCGAGGTGCGGGTCCAGGCCATCGGCGGTGGTTCCGAGGAGATCATGCGCGATCTCGCCTCCCGCCAGCTCGGCATCTGAGCCGACTTGGCCCGTTCCCTCAGTCGCTGATCTCGGCGCGGACCGTCCGCAGGGACGGCGCGGTGTCCCGTTCGGAGCAGAGCATGGCGACGGCGGCGGCGCCCGCCGGCAGCCCGAGATCGACCGGGTCCTCGATCTTCCACCCCGGGCGCTCGGCCGAACGGCGGGCGTTGGCCCGCCACGCCAACCCACCGAAGGCGCGCACCGCCAGGTACATCAGCCGGGCCTTGACCGGGTTGGTGCGCAGGACCGCCATCGATTCGAGGAAGATGCGGTCGTAGTCACGGCGCGACCGGGTCTGGAGGTAATAGCCGGCGTCGTGGATCACCGCGGCATGCCCGTGGCGGCCCCACGGGGCCACGAACCACCAGACCGGGCGCGGCACGCTGGCGAAGTCGGTCGCCATCCACTGGGGGACGTGGATCTCGTCGCCGGAGCCCTCGTTGCCGATCTCGTAGCGGAAGTCGTCGGTGACGATGAGCCAGGTCCGGCCGTCACTCAGGGGGGTGACGAGCAACGGGGCGGTGAACCGGCTCACGGTCGGGTCACGTCCCGAGCTCGATGAGCTCTCGGTACGCGGCCTCGATGTGGTCGCGCAGCTCTCGCGGGTCGTCGATGGCCCCCGCGTCGACGACGAGGCCCATGTCGAGCATCCCGGCATAGGACATCATCGAGAGGTTGAAGGCCGTCGCGGCGATCGGGCCCATCGGATAGAGCGCCTCGACCTTGGCGCCCGCGATGTAGACCTCGAACGGCGCCCCACGCACGTTGGACACGGTGAAGTCGACCGACGCTGCCGCGTCCTTCGCGAACTTCGCCAGCACCGACGTGGGCAACAGGTTGATCACCATCGACAGGCTGCCGAGGATGTCGACCGACGAGCCGGACTTCGCGGCGGCCAGGCCGTCGCGCACGACCTCGAAGGCCGCGGCCGCGCCGGTGGGCGCCGCCAGTTCGTTGGTGGTGATCGAGAACTGGTTGCCCCCGGCCGAGCCGTCCTTGCGCGTGCTGACCGGCATCGCCACCCGCAGCTTGTGCGGCGCCGAGTCGCGGGCCTCGTGGTAGGCGACCGAGCCGGCGAGCGCACCGGCCACGAAGAAGTCG
>JBFIHN010000351.1:0-3909 GCA_041601775.1 Acidimicrobiales bacterium | reverse complement strand
GCCGGTCGAGAGGTCTTCGACATCGTCCAGATCCTGCTCATCGGCGGCCTCGCCGTCTGTGCGATCTCGTACCTGGTCATCGAGCAGACCTACCGGCCGCTGTTCGCCTTCGCGCTCGACGGAGAGGCCGCGCCCCGTCCGGCCAGCCTGGGCATCCGACCGCGACTGCTCCTGGCATGGAGCGTCGGTTCCGGCATCCCCCTGCTCGGCGTGGCGCTGTCACCGTGGCGCGAGACCGGGTTGTCGCCCGGCGCGATGGCCGTGCTCGCCGCCGTGGGGCTCGCAGGCGGCCTCTTCGCCATGCTCGTGGCGTCGAACTCGATCGCCGAGCCACTCGACGAGGTCCGCCGTGCGCTCGGCCGAGTCGCCGGGGGCGACCTGGCGGCCGACCTGGCCGTCGACGACGGTGGCGAGGTCGGACAGCTCCAGGCCGGGTTCAACCGGATGGTGTCAGGCCTGCGGGAGCGTGCCGAACTCCAGGATCTCTTCAGCCGTCACGTCGGCCACGAAGTCGCCGCCCAGGCGCTCGAGCGAGGGACGGGACTCGGCGGCGAGTCCCGCCGGGCGAGCGTCATCTTCGTCGACCTGATCGGCTCCACCGCCATGGCCGAGGTGCTCCCACCGGGCGAGGTCGTCGCCACGCTCAACGCGTTCTTCCAGGCCGTGGTCGACACCGTCACCGAACAGGGCGGTTGGGTCAACAAGTTCGAGGGGGACGGCGCGCTGTGCGTGTTCGGCGTGCCGGGGTTCCAGCCCGATCACGAGGCGCGCGCCCTGCGCGCCGCCCGCGCCCTACACGACCGACTGTCCGAGGTCGGCGCCGACCATCCCGGTCTCGACGCGGGCATCGGCGTCTCCGCCGGCACGGTCGTCGCCGGCAACGTCGGTACCGAGGAGCGCTACGAGTTCACCGTCATCGGGCGCGCGGTCAACGAGGCCGCTCGTCTCACCGATCTGGCCAAGCAGCGTCCCGGACGGGTGCTCGCCTCCGCCGGCGCGGTCCGGTCCTCCGGGGTCGAACGCACCCAGTGGGTCGACCGAGGCCGTGTCGGCCTGCGAGGCCAGCAGGCGCCGACCGTCATCTTCGAGCCGGTCGTCGCGACCCGGGTCACGGCGCCCAGCGTCGAGTGAACACCTGGTGTGTCGTCTCGGGCTCGGTCCCGGACGGCGCCCAGGGTGCGATCAGCCACTCGTAGCCGGCGTTCCGAGCCGCCTGCAGCAGTTGGGGCACGAGGACTGCCGGGTCGCCGTCGCAACGCACGCACACTGCGGTGTCGAACCCGTCGCGACGAGCCTTCCGGGCCACACGCCACGCCGACCGCATCGACGCCGAGGCCAGCGTCGCCGACACCTCGGGAACCGCAGCGATGCCCGCGAGCACCAGCGCCGGATCGGCGTAGCCACCCGCATGGGGCGGCGGGTCGTCGGCGACGACGACCGGCTCGCACGCCGTCGCTCCGGCGGTCGCCAGGCGGAACGTGTGCCGCCGGTCCCCGGGCTCGAGGCCGCAGCGCACGAGCGTCTCGGCGTACCACTCCGGGTGCCACGGTCGGCCGGTGATGGTCCCGTGCTCGTGTCCGGCGACCACCACGCCGAACTCCTCGTCGGCACGCCAGCTCAGCGGACCGGTCATCGAGACGGCACCCTCGTCGTGCAGCCAGCCCTGCGCGGCGTCGAGGAGCGCACGGACGACCGCATCGTCGTCGGGCGCGTCGAAGAACCCGAACCAGGCGTCACGCTCACCCCAGCGAGCTCGGTGCGCGGCGATCCGCCCGACGGGCTGGCCACCGCGTCGGGCCAGGAAGGAGGCCGCGTCTCCCTGGTCGAAGTAGGGGTGGCGCTGCGGGTCCAGGCGCCACGACTCGTAGGCCCGGACACCGGCGTTCCAGCGAGGATCCGACCCGTGGAGCAGGAACGGCACGTCGCGGAAACGTCGCAGTTGCGTCCGTTCCTCGACGGGCTCGATGCTCACGATCCGGTTGGCCATCGCACCCGATCGTACGGCCTGCGTCTGAGGCCTCAGCCACACCGATAGGGTGCCGCGCATGGTCGACGCCCCACCTGGTCAACCGTCACGCGAAACCCCACCGGACCACGCGGCGCTGCTCGACCTACCGCTCGACGAGCTGCAGCGCCGGGCCCGCACCGTCCGCGATGCCCGCACGGGGACGCGGGTCACGTACTCCCCCAAGGTCTTCATCCCCCTGACCATGCTGTGCCGCGACAAGTGCGGCTACTGCACGTTCGCCCAACCGCCGGCGCGACTCGAATCGCCGTACCTCACGCCGGACCAGGTCCTGGCCATCGCCCGCAGCGGCGCGGCCGCAGGCTGCCACGAGGCACTCTTCACCCTGGGTGAGCGCCCGGAGGAGCGGTACCCGGCAGCGGCCGAGTGGCTCGCCGCCAACGGCTACGAGTCCACCGTCGACTACCTGGTGGCGATGTGCCGCCTCGTCCTGGACGAGACCGGACTCCTCCCCCACGCGAACGCCGGTGCGATGTACCCCGACGAACTCGCTCGGCTGCGGACCGTCGCCCCGTCGCAGGGGATGATGCTCGAGACGCTGCGCGACGACCTCGACTGCCATCGCGGCTCGCCCGACAAGACCCCGGCACGTCGTCTGGCCACCCTCGACGCGGCCGGCGAGCTGGGCATCCCCTTCACGACCGGCATCCTCGTCGGCATCGGCGAGGACCCGATCGACCGGGTGCGAGCGCTCGAGGCCATCGCCTCGAGCCACGCCCGGTTCGGACACGTGCAGGAGGTCATCGTCCAGAACTTCCTGCCCAAGCCCGGTACCGGCATGCACCGCGAGCCGGCGTGCCCCCATGACGACTTCGTCCAGGCCATCGCCCTGGCCCGTCTGATCCTCCCTCCGGAGATCCACCTGCAGGCGCCACCCAACCTGTCCGACGACTTCGGCGTGCTCCTCGACGCCGGCATCGACGACTGGGGAGGCGTGTCACCGGTGACCGCCGACCACGTCAACCCCGAGCGGCCGTGGCCGGCCCTCGACCGTCTGCGCGCCGTGTCCGAGGACCGAGGGTTCACGCTCGCACCCCGCCTCACCATCTACCCGGAGTTCGCCCTCGACCCTGCTCGGTTCCTCGACGACGCACTCCGGTTCCCGGTCCTCGACCGCTCGGACGCCGAGGCGCTCGGCCGTGACGACCACTGGTACTCCGGTCACGAAGACGCCCCGCCCGTGCTCGTGCCGGGTGCCGCCGCGGCGGGAGGTCCCGTCGGCGAGGTGCTCGCGGGCGCCCTGTTGGGCCAGGAGTTGGGGATCGACGAGATCACGACGCTGTTCGCGGCCCGCGGCCCCGAGGTCGCGGCGGTCGCCGAGGTCGCCGACGACTTCCGACGCGAGGCCAACGGCGACGTCGTCACCTACGTCCAGAACCGCAACATCAACTACACGAACGTCTGCACGTTCAAGTGCCGGTTCTGCGGGTTCTCGAAGGGCCCGCTGTCGCTGAACCTCCGGGGCAACCCGTATCTCCTGACCCTCGACGAGATCGCCGGGCGGGTCAAGGAAGCCTGGGACATGGGGGCGACCGAGGTGTGCCTCCAGGGCGGGATCCACCCCGACTTCGACGGCGACTACTACATCGACGTGACCAGGGCCGTCAAAGAGGCGGCACCGGACATCCACGTGCACGGCTTCACGGCCCTCGAGGTGACCGAGGGCGCCAAACGTCTCGGTGAACCGCTCGCGGACTACCTGCGACGCTGCATGGATGCGGGGCTCAAGACCCTCCCGGGTACGGCAGCCGAGATCCTCGACGACGACATGCGGGCCCTGCTCTGTCCCGACAAGATCGACACCGAGGAGTGGCTCGACGCGCACCGCACCGCGCACCAGGTCGGGCTGCGCTCCAACGTCACGATCATGTACGGGGCGATCG
>JBFIHN010000350.1:0-3944 GCA_041601775.1 Acidimicrobiales bacterium | reverse complement strand
GTCGGCGATGCCATGTCGCGACCAACTGTCGATAGCTCTCCTCCGCGATCCGATTCGCCACCCGGGCGGTCGCGCGCAGCCGTTTGGACACGGACGGTGGGGTCGATTGCTCTCTCCGTGACGGACCGGGGCCGCGCTCGACCACGCCTTTCCGTCGCCGCAGCGCGCGTAGGACACGGGTCGACGGGAGCATCCGGTTGCTCGACTCCGCGCTCACGCCCATGTACAGATAGACGACCGGTACGGAGAGTTCCTCGACCAGTCGGCGGGCAATGGTCGTCTTCCCGGCACCGTCAGGACCGACGAGGGCCACGGTCATGCCGGCCGTCATCGGTCCCGCCGACGATGCCGTGGAGCGGTGCTGGTCATGGGTCATCGGCCTCCGGGTTCGACGATCGGTCGAAGTCCCTCGGCCAGTGCGCCGAGACCGACCGGGTACGGATGGGCGAGCACCCAACCAGGGACGTCGTCGAGACCCCGATGGATCGCGGTCTCGAGGTCGGTGTCGAGCCGGTCCAGTGCCGGGCTGGTGCGCTCGGGAAAGGCGTAGCGGAACATGCGGTAGTGCTGGAGGAGGGGCTCCAGTTCGTAGCGGACCGAGCTCACCATCCGAGCCGCGATCTCCGGCGCGGCCATCGGCCGCAACGTCACGTCGTCCGTCTCGGCGCTGACGACCAGCACCAGGCGATCGAAGGACACCGAGCTCACGCCGTCGGCCCCGAACAGTTCGTGCGGGTCGAGCCACGTGTTGGCGCGATCACGAGCGTGGAACGCGACCCGGCGGAGCAGGCGCGCCGGTCGCAGCCCTCGCCAACGGTCGGGGATCCGCGACTCCGCGCGATCCGGCAGATCGAGGAGTCCCATCCTGATGCGATCCTGGAGGGGCACGCGCGCTCGCAGCGACGGGAGGTGTCGGACGTGCCAACCCCAGACCGTGACCGGTTCGGGGATGCCGACGACCAGCGCTCGGCTGGGGTCGATGTAACACCACTCGTCGCCCACGTACCGGGCTCCCGCCTCCGCCGTGGCGAGCAGGGTCTCGGTCTTGCCGCCCTTGGACCATCCGGTGACGACGACGCCGCAGCCGTTCCACTCGAAGGCGCCGGCGTGCAACGGGACCAGTCCCTTCGTCAACGCCGTCACGGCCAGGATGGGGACGAGCAGCGGCACCGCGGGGAGCCCCGGTTCGCACTGGATCACGGGCCCGGCGCCGATGTCCTCGAACGGGATGCGGACCCGCGCTCGCGCCTTCGCCTTGGCACGGGTGACCAGGAAGCTGTCGTCGTCGAAGGTCGCCTCGTCTCGCCCGAGCTTCCGCTCGAGGCCGGTGCGGGGGATGCGGTCGACGATCTCGATCGAGATGTCCGCCTCGCCGGCGACCGGCGACCGGGGAAGGCCGAGCTGTCGACCGACGGCGGCGATCTCGCGCCCACCGCCCGTGACCCGGACGCGGACCATCCCCGCCAGATCGAAGTCGACGGTGTCGTGGCCGGTCATGGCGTGGAGCCTCCCGAGGGCATGCGTTTACGGAGGGTTGCGACCAGATCGAGCAGGAACGGCAACGGATCCGACCAGCTCGCCAGCGCGTACGTGCGGCGGCCGCGCAGGCTGCGCAGCAGCTCGCGGGGGGTGGCCTCACGTCGACGCAGGGACCGGAGCATCGCCTGGGCGTCGCGGCGTAGGTGGAGCCACACGACGCCGGCGGCTGGGTCCATGAGCGGCGGCCGGGCCATGCCCGCGAGGTCGGCGTAGAACGCGTAGTGCATGTCGACACCGGCGGCCTCGGCCATCGTCGACCGGCCCGTGGGCCGACCCACGTTGGCTTCGATCGCCACCAGCTCGCCTCCGGGCGGACGCCGTTTGAACTCCACGTAGCCGAGGCCGGTGAACCCGACCGAGGCCAAGATGCGCGCCGTCACGTCGGCGATCTCGGGGTCGTCGACGGTCACGGCGGACGATCCGGTGCCCGTTCCGGGGGGCCACTGGCGGATCTTCTCGGAGACGACGGTGGCCTGCATCGTGCCGTCGGCGTCGATGTAGCAGTTGCACGTCACGAGGGCCGTGTCGGGTCCCGGGATCCACTCCTGGACGATGAGGTGGTCGGACCATGCGAGGGCACGACGGACCGTTGCGACCAGTGCCCGGTGGTCGTCGACGCGTATCGCCTTCTCCGGGGCGTTGGCGAGCCATCGGTGGTCCTTCCGCGTCGGCTTGATCACACAGGGCACCGTCAGCGAGCCGACGGCAGCCTCGACGTCGGAGTCAGGAAGGATGCCGACGGAGCGCGCCGTCGGGACACCCGCTGCGGCTGCGATGGCTGCGAACGTCGCCTTGTCGAGGAGACCTTCGACCGCGACGGCCGCGGGTTCGGCGAATCGGTACCGCGACCGCAGACGGTCGGCATGGGCAGCGACGAGGAGCACGCTCGCATCCGTGCAGGGGAGGAGCACGCTCCCGGGAGCGACACCGTTGGCGTCGTCGCAGAGGACGTCGACCACCTCGGGTGAGCCGTGGTCGGCTTCGACGACACGGGCCACCGCACGACTGCGCGCCGCCCAGTGGGACCGGTCGGCGGTGATCCCGACCACCGGCACGCGGTGGGAGGCCAACACGCGCGCGATCTGCACGCCGGTCGCGCTGTCGAGCCCGAGGAGGACCACCGGCGGGAGTTCGGTGCCCGGCCTCACCCTGGCGACAACCTCTCGCTGACCCGTTCGATCTCCCGAGCCAACAACCGACGACGCATGGCGTCGACGAGCGCCTTCGCGTTCCCCCCGGCGGTGCGCCGCCTCGCCCGCTGACCGAGCGAACGATCCTTGTCCAGCAATGCTCGGAGCTCGAAGGCCCACAGCAGAGGATCGTCCGCCATCGGGTAGCCGTCGAGGAACGCGGAACGCAGCCGGTCCAACTCCTCCCGCGAGGTGGGCAGGCCGTGACGAGCGAAGCGGGTCGCGCCGGTCGCCAGGTCGACGAGGAGATAGGCGGCGTCCTCCTGGATCGGCACCCGGAAGCGGCCGAGGGAGTCGATCACCGTCACGCGATGGTCGTCGCCGACGAACACGTTCCGGGGTGCGAAGTCGCCGTGCCCGAGACCCATCCGGACGACGGTGCCCTCGAGCACCGACTCGACGTGGTCGACGACGGCGCCCAACCGGTCCCGACGGCCGTCGGTCCGTGCGGCGGTCGGACGCATCGCCATCAGCCGACGGAGGTCGGCGACCAACGACGGGACGGTGCCACCTCGATCCTGCATCTCGGGCGTCTCGATCCGGTGGTACTCGGCGAGCCACGCACCGAGACGTCCGAGCACCACCGGTCGATCCCGGCGTTCGAAGGAGTGCGATGGTCGTGCACGGAGCCGCTCGTCGAGTGTCGGATCGTCGATCGACTCGACGACCAGCGCCGCCCAGTCCGGGAGGTGGTCGTAGACGTGTACCCACCCGAGTCGGCCGTCACCGAGCGCGGCGAAGTGCTCCTCGACCGCGTGCAGTGCCCCATGTTCGAGGCGTGCCTTGTGTGCGGGGTCCCGGACCGGCGCGACGAGGCGCGGCCGACACGACGGATCGGCCGCTGCGGCCCTGGGCACCTTCACGACCACGGCGACCGCGGTGTCGTCGGACTCGACGGTCAGGTGCAGGAGCATCGACTGGGTGCGGTCCTCGACGCGGTCGACCGCGACCCGGGCCGTGCCGGAGTGGTCGAACCACGTCGGGGCGACCCGCTCGACCGCGCGCACGAGATCGGCCACGTCCGACGTCGCCGATCGACCGGCGGGCGCGGGGGAGCCAGGGTCAGGCATGGGCCGCGACCATGGCCGACCGTCGGCGCACGGCGGCGCGGATCCGGCGCGTGAGGACCGCCTGGCGGAGTCGACGTCGCAGGTCGGACCGGTTGTCGGTTCCGTCGGGGTCCACCAACGTCGCCCACTTGTCGACGAGGACCAG
>JBFIHN010000349.1:0-3977 GCA_041601775.1 Acidimicrobiales bacterium | reverse complement strand
TGCACGTCGTCGTCGGGGATGATCCCGCCCACGATCACCGGGATGTCGAGGCCGGCGTCGCGCAGCGCGTCGACCATGCGCGGCGCCAACGTGAGGTGGCTGGCGTTGTGGAGCGACAGACCCACGGCGTCGGCGTCCTCCTGGAGTGCGGCGGCCACGACCATCTCGGCGGTCTGGCGCAGCCCGAGGTAGATGACCTCGAAGCCGGCATCGCGCAGCATGCGCGTCACCACCCGCAGGCCGCGGTCGTGCCCGTCGAGTCCGAGCTTGGCGAGCACGATCCGGATGTTCTGCTGAGCCATCAGATGACCGTCTTCTCCACGTAGGTGCCGAACACGTCCTGGAGCGCGCGCACGACCTCGCCTTCGGTGGCGTAGGCCTTCGCGGCGTCGATGAGCACGGGCATCATGTTGACGTCGGGGTCGGCGGCATCGGACCGGACCCGATCGAGCACAGCGGCCACCGCGCCGTCGTCCCGGTCCTGCTTCACCCCGGCCAACCGCTTGTGCTGGAGGTCCTCGGTCGCAGGGTCGACACGGAGCAGGCTCTGTTCGCCGTCGTCGTTGCCCTCGGTGAAGGCATTGACGCCCACGATGATGCGCTGGCCGGCGTTCACCTCTCGTTCGAACTGGTACGAGGCGTCGGCGATCTCGCCGACGAAGTAGCCGTTGTCGATGCCCTCGTAGACGCCTTCGAGGATCGAGCCGCTGCCGAGTTCGTCGAGGTGGGCGAAGACCTCCTCGGCTTGTCGTTCCATCTCGTCGGTCATCCACTCGACGTAGGGGGCACCGCCGAGTGGGTCGACGACGCTCGCCACGCCGGTCTCGTGGGCGACGATCTGTTGGGTTCGCAGCGCGATGCGCGCCGCCTCCTCCGTCGGGAGCGCGAGCGCCTCATCGTAGGAGTCGGTGTGGAGTGACTGCGTGCCGCCCAACGCACCCGACAACGCCTGGATGGCGACGCGTGCGATGTTGTTCTTGGGCTGTTGCGCCGTGAGGGACACGCCCGCGGTCTGGGTGTGGAATCGGAGCATCTGCGACTTCGGGTCCTGCGCGCCGTAGCGCTCCTTCATCCAGCGGGCCCAGATGCGGCGGGCGGCACGGAACTTGCCGATCTCCTCGAAGAAGTCGGAGTGGGCGTTGAAGAAGAAGCTCAGTCGTGGGGCGAAGGCATCGACGTCGAGGCCGGCGGCGATGGCTGCCTCGACGTACGCGAAGCCGTTGGCGATCGTGAACGCCAACTCGTGTGCCGCCGTCGAGCCCGCCTCGCGGATGTGGTAGCCGGAGATCGAGATGGGGTGCCATCGGGGCATCTCGGCGGTGGTGAACGCCATCATGTCGGTGATCAGACGGACCGACGGGCGTGGCGGGAAGATGTACTCCTTCTGCGCCTGGTACTCCTTGAAGATGTCGTTCTGGATCGTGCCGGACAGCGCCCGGTGTTCCACACCGGTCTTCTCGGCCAGTGCGACGTACATCGCCATGATGATGGCGGCCGGTCCGTTGATGGTCATCGAGGTCGACACGCCGCCGAGGTCGATGCCCGCGAACAGGTCCTCCACGTCGGCCAGGGTGTCGACGGCGACGCCCGCTCGACCGACCTCGCCGATGGCCCATTCGCTGTCGGAGTCGTGACCCATGAGCGTCGGCATGTCGAACGCGGTCGAGAGCCCGGTTCCGCCGTTGCGGAGGATGTCCTTGAAACGTGCGTTGGTGTCGTCGGCCGTGCCGAACCCGGCGAACATCCGCATGGTCCACAAGCGCGACCGGTACCCAGCGGCGTGGATGCCGCGGGTGAAGGGGTACTGCCCGGGGAAGGGGCCGTCGCCGTGGACCGCGTCCTGGTCGACGCCGGAGCGGGTCGAGAAGAGCGTGTCCCGCTTCGCCGCGGCGTCGAAGGCCGCCTCCCACTGGTTTCGGTCTGTCGTCGATTCGGTCATGAGCCGCTCATCTCGAAAAGGTTTGATGTCCAAGGAGTTTCCCGTACTGTACCCGGTGTGCCGCTCGACTTCGATCCCGTGGCCGAAGCGCGACGGAACTGGGAGCACCGCGACTGGACGGCGGCGGAGGCGATGGCGGCCGCGACCTCGATCTCCCGGGCGAACCAGATCCTCCTCGGTCGCATCGATGCCGTCCTCGCCCCGATGCGTCTCACGTTCTCCCGCTTCGAGGCGCTGGCGTTGCTGCACTTCACGCGGGACGGGTGTCTGCCCATGGGGAAGATGGGCGAACGACTCCAGGTCCACGCCGCCAGCGTCACCAACACCGTCGACCGCCTCGAACGCGACGGTCACGTCGAGCGGCAGCGGCACCCCGACGACGGTCGTACCGTGCTCGCGTGCATCACGGCGTCGGGACGTGACGTGGTCGAGCGGGCGGCGGCTGCGCTGGGCGCGGTCTCGTTCGGTCTGGCCGGGTCGGACCGCGTCGACTTCGACGAGGTCACCGCGGCATTGACCCCCGTCCGCCGGAACGCCGGCGACTTCTGACACCTCGTCAGATCCCTGCGAGAATGCCGAGATGCGCACGTATGTCGTGACCGGGTCGGCCTCGGGCATCGGCGCGGCCACGGTGGATCGTCTCCGGGCCGCGGGACACCGGGTGATCGGCGTGGACCTCGCCGGTGCCGATGTCGCCGCCGATCTGTCGACCGCCACCGGGCGGTCCACGATGGTCGAGGGAGTGACGTCCGCCGCGGGCGGGTCCGTCGATGCGATCGTGGCCTGCGCGGGGATCGCGGCGGAGTCGGTGGAGACCATCTCGGTCAACTACTTCGGTGCCGTCGCGACCCTCGAAGGGCTCCGCCCGTTGCTGGCCGGCTCGGACGCCCCGCGTGCGGTGGTGATCTCGTCGGTCGCCTCGCTCATGGGAGCCGACGAAGGTGTGGTCGACGCCTGCCTGGCCGGGGACGAGACCACGGCGAGAGAACGGATGGCGAGCAACGTCTCGATGGCCTACCTGACCTCGAAGACCGCCGTCGCACGGTGGGTCCGGCGCACCGCGCCGAGCGCTGCATGGGCCGGGGAAGGCATCGCCCTCAACGCCGTCGCCCCGGGAACCGTGTACACACCGATGACCGCCGAACTGCTCGCAGCGGACGGCGGGCTCGAGATGGTCGACACCGCCGTGCCGATGCCGTTGAACGGACACGCCGGTCCGGCGCAGGTCGCACCGCTCCTCGAGTTCCTCGTGAGCGCGGACAACACCCATGTGACCGGTCAGGTGGTCTTCATCGACGGTGGCGCCGACGCCGTGCTGCGGGGGGACGCGACGTGGTGAGCATGTCCGTTGCCCTCCTCCCGGCCGGGATCGATCCGGACGTCGTCCGGTCGACGCGACCGACCATCGCGGTGTCGACGCGTGCGATGCGCTGTCCCACCCGGGCGAACGGCGTCTGATCCCGACGCCTCGCGGGTACGGGCACCCCATGCTCGTGGGCGTGGACCTGGCCGAGAACGATCTGTTGCGCATCGGCGTGGCATTCGGGGTCGTGATCGTCGCGTCGGTCGTCAGTCGGATCACCCGTCGGATCCTGGAACCACGGCTCACCGCACGGAAGACGCCGAGCTTCGGCCGTGTGGTGTCACGCCTGATCGGCTGGGCGATCGTCTCGGTGGCGGTGATCTTCGCCGTGACGCTGGCGGCTCCGAGCATCAAGCCGGTCGACTTCATCGCCGGTCTCGGCATCTTCTCCATCGCCCTCGGTTTCGCGTTCCAGGACATCTTGTCGAACCTCCTGGCCGGCATCCTCCTGATCATCCGCCAACCGTTCCAGCAGGGCGACCAGATCGAGGTGAACGGCTTCACGGGAACGGTCGAGGGCATCACGATCCGCGAGACAACGCTCAAGACGTTCGACGGGCAACGGGTGATCGTGCCCAACGCCGACGTCTACCAGAGCGCCATCCAGGTGCTGACGGCTTTCGACGCTCGACGGACGAGCCTCGAGGTCGGCGTCGGATACGACGACGACCTGGG
>JBFIHN010000348.1:0-3991 GCA_041601775.1 Acidimicrobiales bacterium | reverse complement strand
GGCCGACCCCGTCGTCCTCGACCACGACGACGAGGCCCGCATCGGTCCGTTCGAGGTGCACGTCGACCCGTCCCGGCTCGTCGCCGAGGTCGACGCCCGCCGGGAACGCGTGGTCGACCGCGTTCTGCAACAGCTCGTTCAACACGACGGACAGCGATGTCGCCGGTGCGGCCGGAACCGAGCCGGCTTCGCCGGTGACCGCGACGTGGAACGGCCGCGACGGATCGGTGAGCCCTTCCTCGACCATCCGTGACAGCTCACGGGCGACCTCGACGAAGGGGACGTCGTCGCCGGCTTCGCGTGACAGCGTCTCGTGTACCAGCGCGATGGAGCGGATACGCCGAGCCGACTCCTCGATCGCCGCCTTGCCCTCGTCGGAGCCGAGGCGTCGGCCCTGGAGACGCAGCAGCGAGGAGATGGTCTGCAGGTTGTTCTTCACCCGGTGGTGGATCTCGCGGATCGTGGCGTCCTTCGAGAGCAGCAGGCGGTCGCGTCGCCGCAGCTCGGAGATGTCGCGCACCAGGACCACGGCCCCCGACACCTGACCCCGGTCCGTGATCGGAAGGCAACGGAACACGACGGTGATCTCGTTGGCTCGTTCGACCTCCTCGACGGTCGGTTGGTGATGCGCGAACGCAGTCGTGATCGGCCCCTCGTCGAGCCCGAGTTCCCCGAATCGCAGGCCCTCGGTGTTGGCGTGGACGCCGACGCGGTGCAGGGCGGAGACGGCGTTGGGCGACGTGTACTCGACCCGCCCCGACGAGTCGAGCAGGAGCACGCCATCACCCACCCGCGGCGCCTCGGCGGAGTCGTCCTTCTCCTCGTAGGGGAAGTCGCCGGCGGCGATCATCCGGGCGAAGCGGTTGAAGATGTCGAGGTAGGTGCGTTCGAGCTCGCCGTGCTGTCGCCCGATCGAGGGAGCCGACTCCCGGGTGACGACGCCGATCACCTTGCCCTCGCATCGGATGGGGACGCACAGCACGCGCACCCGTTCGCGCACGACGGCCAGGTGGATCTCCCCCTCGATGATCTCGCCGTTGCGGAACGAGCGGGCCACCAACGGACGCTCGGCGTCCTCGAGGCGCGTCCCGACCCAGTCGCCGCGGTAGACGGTCTGTCCCGTGGTCGGACGGACCTGGGCCAACACCACGAACTCCTGTCCCTCGAGATCGCCGACCGGAGCGAACAGGAGGAGGTCGGAGAAACAGAAGTCGGCGAGCAGACCCCACGACGCGGCGAGCCGTTGGAGGTGTTGGATCTCGTTGTCGTCGAGCGGCGTCAGCGAGCGGGTGAGGTCGACGAAGGACGACACGGTCAGTTCCAGAGCTGCTCGCCGAGCTGCAGCAGCCCGGCGAGGTCGAAGATGTCGGAGTCGAAGTAGGGCACGGTGGCGATGACGTCGGGTTGCGCAGCGAGCTCTTTGCGCTGTTCGGACTCACGGGTCGCGACCACGCGGAAGTTGAGGAAGCTGTCCGCGACCTCTTCGACGACCCGGGCGACGTCGTCGACGTCGCCGATGTCGGGCAATGCTGCCGCGATCGATGCCGGATCCGCCGACATCGCCTTCGCCGCCTTGGCCGCCTTCGTGTCGAGCAGGTACCTCGGGAGCACCTTGTTGAGGACGACGGCCCCGAGATGGAACGACTCCTCCTCCAGCGCGTCGATGAAGAACTCGGCTTCGCGGACCGGAGCCGACTCGAGGGTCGAGACCACCACGAACGTGGTCCGCTTGTCCTCGAGCGTGCGCTGGACCGAGCGGGCACGGTCGACGAAACCGTCGTACATGGTCTGGAAGAGCATGAAGAACTCGGCGATGTCCTCGAGGAAGGCCGACCCCAGGATCGCGTCGGCGACCCGGTAGAAGGGCTTCGTCGCCACGTTGAGCAGGCGAGACCGGTACGGCACCGTCAGCCACCGCAGCAGCCGCGACGAGAAGAAGTCCGCCATACGCTCGGGCGCTTCCAGGAAGTCGATCGCGTTGCGGGTGGGCGGCGTGTCGACGATGACGAGGTCGTAGC
This sequence comes from Acidimicrobiales bacterium, assembly GCA_041601775.1. Classification (GTDB taxonomy): domain Bacteria; phylum Actinomycetota; class Acidimicrobiia; order Acidimicrobiales; family Salinilacustritrichaceae; genus Salinilacustrithrix. Next base: position 1,973 of record JBFIHN010000348.1, on the reverse strand, counting down.
GCCCCGAGGCATGGATCTCGTAGAGCCGCTCCATCGCGATGTAGTCGTGGCTCTGCACGAACCGGCCCGTGATGTTCGTGTACAGCGGATTGGCCAGGATGGCGTCGCGGGTCGACGCGTCCGGCGCGTGCCGACGCACGAGGTCGTCCCACGACTGTTTGGTGTCGAGCATCGCCGCCCACAGCTCGCCCTGGGGTTCGACGCCGGCCGCGGTGAACGCCTTCGCCGGCACCTGCGTCTCGACGTTGCCGAACGACTCGAGGCCCAGCGCGTTCGCCAGACGCCTGGCCGGGTCGACGGTCACGACGAGGACCTTGCCTCCGAGATGGGTGGCGGCCATGGCGCCGAGTGCCGCTGCGGTCGTCGTCTTGCCGACGCCACCCGACCCGCAGCAGATCACGATCTCCTTGGCCGCCAGCAACTGCTCGAGCGTGCCCGGGGTCTCGACCTTCTTCGTGCCGCGCGCCATCAGTACCCCAACTCCTCACCGAGGAAGCCCGCGATCATCTTCGTCGCCCGCACCCCGTGGTCCCGCTGGAAGAGGTACGGCACGTAGAGCAACGGCAGTTCGTCGGGCAGTTCTTCGCGCAGGCGGGTCAGATGGCCGGCGCGCGAGCGGCGCAGCGTGACCGCCAGCTCGGCGGCGTCGAGCACCGGTCGGGCCGGTCCACCGGCGAGGGCGGACAACCGCTCGACCACCTCGTCCTCGCGGAGCCGGTCGAAGAGCGCCTCCTCGGCGTGGTTGAACAGCTCCGGCAGCACCCGGTTCACCACGACCGCCGCGAGGTCGACGGCGGTCTCCTCACGCAGGCGGCCGGCGAGCTCGATCGTCTCCTGCACCGGCATCTCCTCCGGCGCGGCGACGATGACCACACCGGTCTGCGCGGGATCGCCCAGGATGTCCATCATCCAGCCCGTCTGGTCGCGGACCATCCCGACCTGGACGAGTTCCTTGATGGCATCCGGCGCCGCCAGCTGCCCGACGATGTGGCCGCTGGCCGAGGCGTCCACCACGACCAGGTCGTAGTTCCGCTCACGCACCTCGAAGGCCAGCTTGCCGACGGTCAGGATCTCCTTCACGCCGGGCGCGGCGTTGGCCACGAAGTCGAAGGTCCGAGCGAGGGGCCCGATACGGGCGATCAGGGGCAACTTGAGCTGGAGGCTCAGGTACTCCTTGAGCGACTCCTCGGTGTCCATCGACATCGCGAAGACGTTCTTGGAGACCTCGGTCGGCTCGAACGAGGTGGCACCCGCTTCGAAGAAGTCGGCGAGGTTGCCCTTGGCGTCGACCTCACAGACGAGGGTCCGCTTGCCCCGATCGGCCGCCAACGCGCCGATGGCCGCGGCGACGGTGGACTTCCCCACGCCCCCCTTGCCGGTGACGAAGAGGAGCTTGCGATCGAGGAGGGGGATCAATTCAGGTGGCGAAGCCGATGCGTCGCTCGGCGTCGGGGCTGCCGATCTCGACGTACGCCAGCTTGTCGGTCGGGATCCCGAGACGGCGACCCTTCTTGTCGGTCATCCACAAGACGGCGGTCTTGCCGCCCATGGCGGCGTCGACGTCGGCCTGCACCGCATCGGCGTCAGCGTCGTCGCCGAGGTCGATGTCGAGTTCCTTGCCGGTGTAGGTCACACCGATGCGTACGTCCACGTCTTCTCACACCTCATGTCGGGTCAACCGGAGCACGGTCAACCTACCGTCGGTCCGACTCGTCGGCCCGATCGACGATCGTGTCCCACCACCGCGGCCGCGCCTCTGCCTCGTCTCGCTCCACCCAACCGGTCCACATGCCGCGCACCGCGCCGGGCGTCGTGATCGCCTTGATGACGTGCGCGGGGATGAGGAACCACAGACCGAACGACACCCAGTCGTGGACGAACGTGGCGCCGGAACGCCACTCGAGCGGGAACGGCCCGAACCACTTCATGATCGAACCGGTCAGGACCATCACCGCGAGCGCCGACGCGACGAG
>JBFIHN010000347.1:0-4023 GCA_041601775.1 Acidimicrobiales bacterium | reverse complement strand
CGCCCGAACCACCGGGCCGCGTCGCCATGGCATGGCGCATCCGATCCGCCAGCATCGGCATCGATCCCCCGCCGTGGGAGATGCACACGTCGAGGTCGGGGAAGCGCTCGAGCACGCCACCGCACACCAGGGCGACGACGGTGAGCCCCTCCTCGTTGGCGAAGCCGCCGTACAACTCGAAGTCGTGACGAGCGAACCGCTCGTCGGCGCTGCCGCCCACCCCGGGCGGTGCGGGGTGGAGGAAGATCGGCACGTCGTGCGCCTCGGCCGCACCCCAGATCGGATCCATCGCGGGATCGTCGAGCGACCGACCCACGTCGGTGCCGATGGCAAGCCCCACGATTCCGGGAAGGGCGACCGCTCGCGCCGCCTCGGCGGCGGCCGCGTCCGGCGCCTGCGCCGGGAGCTGGGCGAGCCCGACCACCCGGTCGACGTGGTCGGCGACCAGCGACGACAGCGCGTCGTTGTGGGCGCGGCAGAAGGCGACGGCGTCGTCGACTGGCAGGTCGTGGAACCAGGTCAACGGGTTCGGCGACAGCACCTGGAGGTCGACGCCGACGTCGTCCATCCGGGCGAGCCGGACGTCGAGGTCCATGAACGCCGTCCCGCGGTAGTCGACACCGTCGAGATGCCAGTCGCCGACCGAGAAGCGCGGCCCGTTCGGGGTGTCGGTGAGGAAGGGTCCCGCCGCGCCGGCCATGCCGAATGTGTCGGCCAGCACTGCGTGGGCGTGGACGTCGATGGTGCGGGTCACGAGGTGAACACCACCGGGTAGCGGGAGAAGTAGGGCCGAGCAGTGTCCGGGTCGCGCTCGGGCGCGTTCGACGGGTCCGGGTCGCACCCGAGTTCGAACATCCGACTCACGCTCGTGGGGACCAGGCCGCGCAGCCGGTCGTTCTCGAGGATCGCACCGGCGGCGAGTTCGGCGCCGATGCAGTGATGCATCCCGCTGCCCAGCGAGAGACCCCAGGCCGGCACGCGGTCCGGCGCCACCCGTCGTGGGTCGAAGGTGTCGGCGTCGGCGCCCCAGACCGTGCGGTCGCGGTTGACGGCGAGCAGGTCGATGGTGACCTCGTCGCCGACGGCGAGGTCCAGACCACACGCGAGCGAGACCGCGGTCTCGGCCCGACGGACGGCCACCGGACTGGAGGGCTCGAGTCGGATGGTCTCGTTCGTGCACGCCTGGACGAAGTCGATGTCGGTCGCCGACGCCCGGTCGTCGGGGTGGGCGGCGAACCACTCGAACATCCGGTGGAGCACGCGGGTGAACGCCGTGGCCGACGTGTGGGCGCCGGCGAGCAGGTAGAAGGCGATCTCTCGACGGACGACGTCGTGCGGCAGATGCAGGTCGTCGTCGTTGTCGAGGAGCACCGTGAGGACGTCGCGCGGACGTGCTTCGACCGGCAGCGCCAGCCGTCGGTCGATCGACGGCGCGAGGAACTCGGCGTCGAAGTCGAGGAGCGCCTGCTCGACCTCGTCGCGTTTCGCCTGCCGGTCGCCGGTGTAGTGGGCCAACGTCGCACCCTCGATGAAGATGCGCAGGTAGTCGTAGAGACGGCCGGTCTCCTCCGGCGTGCCCAGCGGGCGGTCGACTCCGGCCGTCAGCGCGGCGAGGTTCATCATGAGCTGGTGTCCGAGCGAGACCAGCTCGGCGTGGCCACGCTCCACGTGCGGGGCCAGCGTGTCCTCGAGGATGGCGGGGAACAGCTCGCGCTCGTAGCGCAGCAGGGTCTCGCGTCGGTACAGCCGGTTCTCGAGCCGACGCCGGTCGCGGTGCTCGTCGCCGTGGAGGTTCACGAGGACGTCGGCCATCACGACATCGCCGGCGTCGTAGAGCGCCTGGCGGAGGTTCCGGTTGCGGAAGACCTCGATGGCGGCCTCGTGGGTCGAGACGGTGTGCATGGTCATGAGTCGGTCTCCCGGAGACGTTCGACCAGGTCGCGGAGCAGGCGTCGATGGCCGGGGTTGTCGAGCGATCGATGGTCGTGGCCGAGCAGGTCGACGGCAACGGCCCCCGGGCCCTGGTCGCGGAACCAGGCGAGCGGATGACCGTCCGCGCTGGTGGCCACGACCTCGACGGCGGAGTCGACGTCGAGGTCCTGGTAGCACTCGTCGACGACGGTGAACTCGTCGCTGCCCACACGGACCTCGACCGTCCCGAGCGGTGGATGCGACGAGCGGCTCCAGTCCCATCGACCCCCGACGAGACCAGCCCAGGTCGGCCAGTCGTCGAAGCAGAGCACGGCCGTGTGCAGGGCCAGGACCGGCCCGCCGCGGGCATGCCATGCCTCGATCGAGGACCGACCGGCGGGCGAGAGCGTGAAGGCCTCGGTGTCGCGCACCTCGTCGTAGCGCGGATCGGTCATGGTGAACTGCAACGCGTTGACCGCCAACAGGCCGTGGCGGTCGGGGTCGAGTCGGGCCAGGCCGACCTCGACATCGTCGGCCGCGTCGACGCCGAGTCCCAGGTCACCGAAGACCTGGGCGAGCGAGGATGCCGTGGCCTCCGCCGGGTGGCCGCGACCGCCGGTGAGGAGCAGCACGTCGCTCATGTCGGCTCCTCGACCTCGGCCGGCCGGGGCAACGTCGTCAGCATCGACATCGTGACACCACCGTCGACCAGCAACGTCTGGCCGGTGACGTAGCGCGCCTCGTCCGATGCCAACCACAGAGTGGCGTCGACGATGTCGCGCTCGGTCCCCAGTCGGGCGAGCGGCACGCGCCCCTCGCGGGCACGGCGTGCCTCGGCATCGGCGTAGATCGGTGCCGACATCCCGGCGTCGATGAGTCCTGGCGCCACCGCGTTGACCCGGATGGCCGGCGCCCACTCGAGCGCCATCTGCTGGGTCAACAGCCCGATGGCCGCCTTGGTCGAGCCGTAGGCCCCGCTCTTGGGTCCGGGTACGACCCCGTTCATGGAGGAGATGTTGACGACGGCCGCGGTGGTGCCTGCGGCCTGGACGGCGCGGGCGACCGTGCGGGCCACGAGGAACGTGCCCGTGAGGTTGACGTCGACGACCGACCGCCAGTCGTCCACCGACAGATCGACCAGCGGACCGAACCGGACCAGACCGGCGTTGTTGACCGTGATGTCCGGCGGACCGAACTCGTCGACCACGTCGACGACCGCGGCCGCGTCGGTGACGTCGGCACGGAACGACGAGACGCCCTCGACGCTGCTGGCCGTGCGATCGACGACGCCGACCCGCCAACCACGACGCACGCCTTCGGCGGCGATGGCAGCGCCGATGCCGGCCGCACCCCCGGTCACGAGGAGCGAGGTCATGACTCGCCTCCGATCGTGCGCTCACGGGTCAGGACCTCGGACGCCCACACCGACACCCGCTCGCCGTGGATGGGGCCACGCTCGGGCCAGGGCCCTTCGAGATCGACCGACGTGCCACGGCTGATGACGTGCCGGAGGCGGCTGCGATCCGCGAGGACCGACACGTCACGATCGGGCATGCCGTCGACGACCAGCACGTCGGCACGGGCGCCGACGCGGACCACCCCGACCTCGCCGGGCATGCGCATGGCGATCGCACCGTGTTCGGTCGCACAACGGATGGCCTCGAGCGGGCTGAGGCCGAGGACCTCGACGAAGAGTTCGAGCTCCCGTGCATGCCAGTGGCCATAGGGCGTGAGGGCGAAACCGGACTCGCTGCCGGTGAGGAGCGGGACACCGGCATCGTGGGCCCGGCGCATCATCTCGCCCGTGGCCTCGATCTCGCCCCGGAAGACGTTCGCCATCCCGACCCCGGCACCGACGAGGTGGCCGTGGTCGGCCAGGTTCGCGAGGAAGGTGAACGTCGGGCACAGCGATGCGCCGTGCTCCACCACCGCGTCGAGCGCGTCCTCGTCCATGAACGACGCGTGGAGGATGAGGTCGACGCCGGCCTCGGCGGCGACCTTCGTCGACTCGGCACTGCGGCAGTGCGCGGCCACCGGCGTGTCGAGGGCGTGCGCGGTGTCGCACACGGCGCGCAGTTCGTCGGCGGTCCAGACCAGGAGCTCGCCCCGGTG
>JBFIHN010000346.1:0-4024 GCA_041601775.1 Acidimicrobiales bacterium | reverse complement strand
GCCGCCGGTGTCGCCATCGTCGCCTTCGCCGGCCTCGGCCTCGGGTCCGGCCAGGTCACGGACCCCAACCTCGGCTTCGTGTTCGTCGGCGGCATGATCGCCATCTGCGCCATGATCCTCCCGGGCATCTCGGGTTCGTTCCTCCTCCTGATGCTCGGGCTCTACCACGCCGTCCTCGACGCCGTGCACGACCGAGACCTGCTCTTCATCGGCGTGTTCGGGATCGGCGCCGTCCTCGGACTGGCGGGATTCTCGTCGGTGCTCTCCTGGGCACTCGACCGGTGGGAACAGCTCATGCTCGCCGGTCTCATCGGGCTCATGGCCGGCTCGCTCCGGGTCCTGTGGCCGTGGCCGAACGGCACCGGCAGCGAGGAGAGCACCAACGGCGCCGAGATGGCGCTGCCCGCCGGTGACGTCGTCTGGCCGATCGTCCTCGCCGTGATCGCAGCGGTGGCGATCATCGTCGTCGCACGTGTCGCCGGCGTGCGCGAGGCGACCGACGAGCCGGTGCCGGTCCAGGGCTGATCAGACGCAGGGGTCGTGCATCTCGACCCATGCGTTCCCGCCACGGCCGTCGTTCGCCACGACCCGACACAACGCACGCGGCGCCAGCGCACGACGACCCTCCACGTCGACCACCTCGACCGGGGTGACCCCGTGGGCATCGAACGCGAGGTCGAGACCACCGAGGCGGACCCGAGCCCCGGCCGGCACTCCGGGTGACGCCATCGTCTGACGGACCTCCGCCACGTCGACGGCAGCCCCGTCCACGAATCCCGTCGCCGTCGACAGGTCGCCGTCGACCATCTGCGCGCTGAAGCGGCTGCCGTCGTCGAGTCGACCCCGGACGTGGACCCACCGTCGATCCCAGTACGACAGGACCCCCCACCGGTGATCGCGCCAACCGGATCCGACGAAGTCGATCTCCTCGTCGCCGACGAGGATCTCGCCCGACACCTCGCACGCCTGCTGATACCCGTCGGCGGTCAGGGGAACGGGCACGGCATCGGCCTCCCACTCGAGATCGAACCCGAGCGGAACGCGATCGCCGAACTGACGGCCGTAGATCTCGCGCACGTCGTCCACGCCCAGACCGAACGCCTCCAGACCGATCGTCCAGTGATCGAAGGGTGTCTCGCAGATGTGGGTCGCCCACAGGCCCGTGGCACGGATCTCGAGATCGTCGAGCGGCAGCGGGACCTCGTGGTCGAGCACCGCCACCAACTGTCGATCCGGTCCGGTCAGGAAGCCGTGGTACCAGGCGGTCGACGCGTGGGGAACGAGCGTCAGCCGCGCCCACCCACCGAGTGCACCGTCGTCTGCGGTGAACTCGAAGGACCACGACTCGGCCCAGCGGACCTCCGGTCCCGGCTGGTGACGCCGTTCGTCGGATGGTCGAGTCATCGGTCGTCGCCCCCGGCGGTGTCGTCGGCGACGAGGGTCCCGGCAAGGCGGTCGTGCACGCCGCGACCCGACGGGGCCAGGACCGTGCTGGCCGTGATCGCGACCGGCAGCAACCACCCGGCGACGGGGATCGCGACCCACGCATGGAGGAGCATGCCTCGGAACACCGAGCGCACGAGCCCCGGCGGGCGAAGGGTGTCGACGTCGACGCACCGGAGACCCAAGACGACCTTGCCAGGCGTCCGCCCCCACCACGCGGTCGGGCCCACCTCGACCACCAGGAGCACGAGCGCCGTGATGACCGCGAGCCGGGTGCCATCGGGCGTCACCGACGCGATCGGCTTCTGGGCGAACACGTCGCCGCCGAGCAACCGTCCGTCGACCTCGATCGCGGCGACGACCAACACCCAGCCGGCGACGACGAGGTCGACGAGCCGGGCGCCCACACGGCGACCGCGCGGCGCGGGCGCAGGCGTTGCCGGAGTCGTCATCGGCCCAGGCTGGACCGTTCGACCGGGCCACGTCCAGCCACGGCGTGCACCGAACACCGATCGCGCCGAGGCGACCCGTTCTGCCACCATGCTCACGGTGAAGTTCCTCTCGACCGCCTGGCTCGACGCGCTCGACATCGCGGCTCGCGCTCGTCCGCAGCCGGCCGACGACCCGTTGGCCGCGGTGCGGGTCTCGATCGACCAGGTGATCACCGACGGGCCCACCTGGCGGTTGTCGGTCGACCGGGGCGCGCTGCGCGTGGAGCCATCGCCAGAGGGCGAACCCGACGTCCGGCTCACGTCCGACCGGGCGACGGCCGCGGCCATCGCGTCAGGGGCGCGCCCCGCCCTCGACGCCTTCATCGCCGGCGATCTCCGACTCGGTGGAGACGTCCGCGTGTTGCTGGAGCACCGTGTCGCGCTCGAGACGCTCGGCGATCTCTTCGCCGGGATCCGGCACGAGACCGAGTTCGACTGATCCACCCCGACGGGCCAGGTAGGCGCGGGCCTCGGCCTCGGTCAGCGCGTGGTGGTCCATCAGGCCGGCGACGATGGTGGCGACGTAGTCCGGTCCCGGACGGGTGGGGCGTGGCCGCGGGACCTCACCGTTGGTGAACGTGAACGCTCGGCGCTGATCGGGTGACTCGACCGCGAGGACCAGCCCGTAGCGGCCCGGGAGGACCGTGACGGCCTGTCCGGGATCGGACGGGAGATCGGTCGTGGCCACGTCGCCGACGGAACGACCGTTCTCGCTGGCCAGGACGTGGAGGAACTGGTCCTCCCCGATCAGCCACGCCACCGTGCGCGTGGCGGCATCGCCGTCGACCGGGTCGACGAAGGCCGTGCCCCCGGTCCACACCGACGACTCGTGTGCGAAGTAGAGCTCGTGGGGGAGCACCAGGGGACGGGCATCTGCTGGCCGCGACGAGTCGACGCACCGATCGAGGTACCGCTGGAACCTGGCCTCGGACAGGTTCGAGCCGTACGCGACGTACCAGACACGACGGTCGACCATGACCCATCCTGTCGCCCACGAGCCGTCGCTGTGGGCCTAGCGTTGCAGCGTGCCCGAGTTGCCCGAGGTCCAGGCCCACGCCGAGCGACTCGACGACGCGTTCGCCGGGGCGCGACTCGAGCGGTTCACGCCCATCGCGTTCACGGCGCTCAAGACCTTCGATCCCGACCCTGCGGTGACGCACGGCGAGGTGTTGGCGTCGGTCGGGCGTCGCGGCAAGGCGCTGTTGTTGCGCTTCCCGTCGGCCACCCACGTCGTCCACCTGATGCAGGGCGGACGGCTCAAGCCCGACGAGAAGCAGTCGGCCAAGCCCCGCAACGGGCAGGCCCGCTGGCGTTTCGACGACGGGCGGGCTCTGCTGCTCACCGAAGCCGGCACCGAACGCAAGGCCGGCGTGTGGGTCGTGAGCGGCGACCCGGATCGGCATCCGCCGCTGTCGCAGCTCGGCCCGGAGGCGACGGACGTCGACGCCGATCAGCTGTTGGGGCTCGCCGCAGCGGAGAACACCCGGGTACACGGCTTCCTCCGGGACCAGCGGCGCATCGCCGGGCTCGGCCGCCGCCTGGCCAACGAGATCTGCCACCGCGCTCGCCTGTCGCCCTTCGCCATGACCGCTTCGCTCGACCGGGACGAGGTCGCGCGGCTCGTAGCCGCCATCGCCGCGTGTGTGGACGAGGGACTGGCCTTCGAGCGGGCACGTGACGACATGTCCTCGTCCAAGGACCGACCCGGGGCCGTGCACCACCAGACCGGACAGCAGTGCCCCACCTGCGGCGACGACGTCCGCGAGGTCGCCTACAACCACTACACCGTCCACTACTGCGCACGCTGCCAGACCGACGGGAAGGTCCTCGCCGACAACACGACGTCCAAGTTCTTGAAGTGAACTCGTCCGCGACGCCGGTCACCGTGTTCCGTCGTCGCCACCTCCTGCGGCAGCGGACGAGCGTGGGGACGCTCCGACGAACTGGGAGCGATAGTGCGAGACGAGATGGCCCATGAGCTCGAGCACCTGCAGCCGCGCGTTCTCGACCAGGACGAGCCGGCGTCCGCGGGGCTGGTCGCGGATGGCGGTCTCGGTCGCCGACACGTGCATCTCCACGATGTCGCGGGG
>JBFIHN010000345.1:0-4033 GCA_041601775.1 Acidimicrobiales bacterium | reverse complement strand
GGCGACTTCCGCGGTCAGTGGGGCACGATCGAGGACAAGGACATCATCGGTGACGAGATCGACGTGATCCTCGGTGCGGACGGCCGCAAGATCCGTACCCACGAGGCCCACGTCGACCGGGTCGACGACTGACCGTCCGCAACCGGGCGATCGGCCCCAGCAGCTACTCGATGCCGTGATCGACGGCGAAGCGGACCAGTTCCTGGCGTCGGTTGAGGTGCAGTTTCGACAGGATGTTGCGCACGTGGTTCTCGACCGTCTTGGGCGAGATGAACAGCGTCTCGCCGATCTCTCGGTAGGTGTGCCCGCGTGCCACGTACTGGAGCACCTCGCGTTCACGTTCGGACAGCACCTCGACCGGACCGCTGGCCTTGGCCAGCCGGCGGAACTCGCCCAACACCAACGATGCCAACTGCGGTGAGAACACCGGCTCGCCCTTGGCCGCCTTCCACAGTTCGTTGCGGAGTTCCTCCGGGGGCGTGGTCTTGACCAGGTAGCCCTGGGCCCCGGCGGCGACAGCATCGAGCAGGTCCCGTTCGGCCTCGGACACGGTCAGGATCACGATGCGGGTCGATTCACCGCACGCCTTGGCGACCTTGATGCCCCCGCCGGGCATGTTGAGGTCGCACACCACGAGGTCGGGTCGGTGCGCGGCGATGGCCGCGATCGCTTCGTCGGCGTCCGCGGCCTCGGCCACGACGTGGAAGTTGGATCCCAGCTCCGACCGGAGACCCGACCGCCAGATCGCGTGGTCGTCGGCGACCACGACCCGGACCGGTCCGAGGTCCGAGGACGGCGGCGGTGCGGGGGCGTCGGACATGGGGACAGGGTACGAGGGCGGGCTCCGCTGCACGTCGGAGGGCTGCGTGCCTATCCTCCGAGCAACGGGCGACGTCAGGAGCGGGGATGCACAGGCGCGGAGTGGGATCGGTCGCGGCGCTTGTCGCCATGGTGGGCATGGCGGTGGTGCTGGTCGCTCCGTCGGCCTGGGCCGGGCTGGCCCCGCCGTCGCTGCACGCGTTCTGCTCCGACGAGGATCACTCGGGCGCGCCCTACGACGACCCGAACGGTGGGCCGTCGCTGACCGACCCGCTCAGCGTGATCCCCTTCGGCGGCTCGCTCGACGGCCTGCCGTCGATGGACGACCTGAGCGACCCGATGTTCCGGCTCGACGCCAGCGGCCCGTCCGGCGAGGAGCTCTCGTACGAGGGGCCGATCGTCGAAGCGAACCTGTTCCAGGGGATCCTGGGGATCAACCAGGGTGGTGACTACCAGGTCACGGCGTTCACCGCGAGCGGGACGACGGCCGACGGACCGACGTCCTTCGAACTCGACCCGGCCGACTTCCCCGACGGTGGCGTGATGAGCGTCACCTTCGACACCGAGGCGCCGTGCGACGCCACGACCGTCGAACCGGGAACGCCGGCAGCGTCGTCGCCGACCGAGTCGACGGCCTCGACCATCGAGTCGACGGAGCCGACGTCGACCGAGGCGCCATCGACGGCGCCTCCCTCGACCGATGTCGAGATCGCAGTGGGGGACACGCCGGGCGAGTCGACGTTCCGTCAGCTGTTCATCGTGCCGATCGTGCTCGGCGGACTGCTGATCGTCGTCGGGGTGTGGGTCTACTCCCGCACCCGCGAGCGGGAGACCGCACCTCCGGTCTCGTCCACGCCTCCTCCGCCCGTGCCGACTCCGGACCGGTGCGACTGGGCGGCGTATTACGACAACGGCACTCGTCGGGTGCCGTTGCGGACGGCGACCGGTCACGAGTGCTGCGTCTACGTGGTGTCGATGACGTCGGCCATCGTCGACGCGCAGGTCACGGCCAAGGGCCGCCAAGCACCGGACGTGCTCGATGGCGTCGACGGTGCCGTCGACGGTCGCCTCCGGGTCTTCGACCATGGATTCGAGTTCCGTGGCCTCGACCTCTGGTCGTGGGCGTCGGCACGATCCGGACCAGCCGGTCGTCTCGACTGGATGCAGGCGGGACCCTCGGCCAACTGGCCGAACACCGACGGCGCACCTCCCACCGTCCCGGAGGACTACCGGCCCCAGTTCCGGGCCCACGAGGAGGCACCCGATGCGGCCATCTCGGTCCGGTACGACGAGGTGAACCGCCTGCGGATCGTGCTCGAGGCCGGGTGTCCGGCCCACGAGCACCGCTACGACGCTTCGGGCGACGGGATCGGCGACCTGCAGCTCAACGCCCAGTGCGACAACACCGAGGCGTCGCCGGAGTGTCCGGTCGAGATCGACGCCCTCACCTACTCGCAGTCCGCCGTGGTCGGCGACCTCGCCTACGCGCTCGACATCCAGACACCGGGGACCCCCGACGAGGTCGAGGGAACGAGCGGTCTCGACGTCCGCGAGGTCGACGGGGTCACGTTCACCGGCAGCCATGTCGACACCCACGATCACGACACGCAGGCGACGCAGACCGTCGAGGGCTCGACCGCCGGGAACGCTCCGACGACCACCACCCGGGCCGACACCTTCGAGATGAAGGTCGACAACCTGGCGATCCACGATGCCGCCGTCACCGTCCCCGCCAGGGTGTTCGACACCACCGACGCGGTGACCGCCGACGTCTACACCGACTTCCGCCACGACATCACGGTGGATGCCGCGATGACCCGGACGACGTGTGCGCCACCCGGATCGCCCTGCTGCGGGCACACGGAATGTGCGTGCGCCCCGGCACTGCAGGTCTCCTTCACCAAGGGCGGCGACGCGTGGATCGACTGTGACGGCACACGTCACCCGATCAACCGGAACAACTTCGGGACGATGTTCGGGCTCGCGCTCGGCGCCGAGGCGAACTGGGAGATCGGATGAGTCCACGGACCGGGCTCGCCTCGATCGTCGCCGGCGTGGTGCTGGTGGTCGGAGGTCTCGTGGGCGGATTCGTCTTCGCCGAGGAGTCGGCCGACGAGACCGCGACGGCTGCGACGACGACCACGACCGCCGTCACGACCACGACCGCCGTCACCACCACCACGGTCGATCGGGCGTCGCTGATCGACCAGGCGGCGGTCACCACCTTCTACGACGTCTTCGTCGGTGCCGTGCACGTCCACGACGTCGCGACCCTCGTCGACCGTCTCCATCCCGTGGTCCTCGAGGTGTTCGGTGAGGACCAGTGCCTCGACTTCATCGGTCAGCGGTTCAACAACCCGGCGCTGTCGATGGAAGCGGTCGCGGTGGGTCCGCTCGAGACCTGGAACTGGGAGATCGACGGCCGGATCGTCGACGTGGAGGAGACCGTCACGGTCACCATCGTCCAGATCGAGGAGGTCGACGGCGCACCGGCGACGATGGACGTCCACCTCGCGCTCGACGGCGACGAGGTGGCGTGGTTCACGGACTGCGGCGACCCGGTCTGATCGGGACGGAGATCCGGACCTCGGTGCCGTGCCCCGGGTTCGGATCGATCGCCACCGAGCCACCCACATCGAGGATCCGGTCGCGTATCGACCGAGCGGTGCCGACGCCCTCCTCGGTCGTCGCCGGATCGAACCCCCGACCGTCGTCCTTCACCGAGCACCGCGCCCCGTCGTCGGACGGCTCGGCATAGACCGTGATGACGTCGGCGCCGCCGTGCTTCGCGGCGTTGGCGCATGCCTCACCCACGGCGCCGGCGATCGCCTCGACGATCGCGGGATCGAGATCCGGGACGTCGGGCGCGATCACCACGCGGATGGTCGTGCGGTCTCGTCGCTCCGCTCGAGCGGTCACGTGGCGGATCGCTGCGCCGAGGTCGCCGCCACCGTCGGCCACGCCCGCGCCGAAGAGATAGGCACGCAGCTCGCGTTCTTGTTCCCGCGCGAGATCGGCGAGCTGCTCGTCGCCGGAGCGCCGCTGCACGGCGGCGAGTGTCTGGAGCACCCCGTCGTGGAGCGTCCGGGCGACCTCGTCGCGAGCCCGGGTGAGCGCGATCTCCTCCTCGGCCGAGACGAGACGGCGCGAGGCGTAGCCGGCCATGGCGCCGGCCATCGTGTAGAGGAACAGCGTGGACGTACGGGACAGGATC
>JBFIHN010000344.1:0-4041 GCA_041601775.1 Acidimicrobiales bacterium | reverse complement strand
GGCACCACGCCGACGGTCGACACGGTGATGTGCCGCGCCGACAACCCGATCGCGCCGTGGATCCGCTCGACCGCCGCCCACATCGTGTCGTAGTTGGCGAGCGGCTCGCCCATGCCCATGAACACGACGTTGGAGAGCCGGCGCGGTGTGGGCCCGGACTGGGCGACCCGGGCGGCGACGACGACCTGTTCGACGATCTCGCCCACGGTGAGGTGGCGTTCGAATCCGGCCTGACCGGTGGCACAGAAGCTGCACGCCATCGCACACCCCGCCTGGCTGCTGACACAGACCGTCGAACGATCCGGGTAGTGCATCAGGACCGTCTCGACCGCTGCGCCGTCGTCGAGGCTCCACAGCCACTTCACGGTGTCGCCGTCGTCGCTGACCGACTCGGTGGCCTTGGTGAGTGCGACGGGGAGGTCGCGGTCGAGTCGGGCGCGCAGTGCCTTGGGGAGGTTCGTGATGTCGGCCGGGTCGGAGAAGTGCTCGTACAGGCCGGTCCAGACCTGCTCGACCCGGTAGCGCGGTTCACCCTCGAGAACGGAGGCGAAGGCGTCCCGGTCGAGGTCGTAGCGGGTGGTGGTGCGGTTCACGAGGTGATCACGCCGGTGGGAGGTCGCCGACGAAGGCGCGGTCGGTGTGATGGATCTCGAATCCGAGCTTCCGGTAGAGCGCGACGGCGGCGTCGTTGTCCGAGTCGACGTACAGCATCCCGATGGTGACCGACCGGGACAGGTGCGCGAGACCAGCGACGGTGAGCGCCCGACCCAGACCGAGTCCGTGGAAGTCCGGATGGGCGGCGATCACATAGATCTCGCCCAGCGCCACCGGTCGCTCGGCGTCGGCCGGGTGGATCTTGGTCCAGCAGAACCCCGCCATGCGCCCGTCGCGCTCGTGGACGAGGAAGCCCTCGGGATCGAACCACGGTTCGCCCTGCCGGGCCACCAGGTCCTCTCTGGTCCAGTCTCCCTGCTCCGGGTGCCAGTCGAACGCGGCGTTGTTCACCTCGAGCCACGCAGCTTCGTCGCGACCGGGCTCGAAGGGCCGGGTCACCAGATCCGTCGCCTCGGCCAGGGGCAGGGGCACCCGCATCTGCCAGAGATCACGTCCGGGTTCGAGCCCGACGGCAGCGGCGATGCGGGCGTGTGCGTCGGTCGGCTCGTAGACCCAGTAGTGCACGTGTCCGCCACCCTCGGTCCGGATCACGTCGGTGGCCTCGCCCAGCAGGAGGGGTGCGATCTGGAGGGCGTCGTACCGGTGGTGGGGGTCGATGACCAGGTCGATCGCCCACGACTTGGTCCCGCGCGTGACCTGGGCATAGGCGAGGAGGTGGTCGTGGCCTGGCTCGCTGAGCACGAGCCCGGCGAACTCGGACCGGCCGCCGTGGGCGGCGTCGACCCATCGGTGCTCGTCCATGGGCTGGTGGCCGTCGGCCGATCGGACGCGCTCGATGAGGTGTTCGACCTCGGCGATGTCGCGGCGGTCGAGTTGGCGCTTGATCACGAGGTCGGCCATGCCCCAGCGAGGCTATCGAGGGGTACCGTCGCCGCCGTGGCCCGCACCCGAGTTCCCAATCCCGATCCGCCCGAAGGACGCCGTCGTCCGAGGACGCCGGCCGGCCGGGGCAAGGTGGTGCACGAGTTCCTGGCCGACGACTATCCCGGCACCGCGGTCGACCTCTGCGAGCTCGACCACCGGAATCCCTTCGAGCTCCTCGTGGCCACGATCCTCTCGGCCCAGTGCACCGACGAACGGGTCAACCTGACCACTCCGGAGGTGTTCCGCCGCTGGCCCGACGCCCCGGCACTGGCCGGCGCGGACACCCTCGAGCTCGAGGAGGTCATCCACGGCACCGGGTTCTTCCGTCAGAAGGCCAAGAGCCTCCAGGGCATGGCCCGCAAGCTGCTCGACGACCACGGTGGCGACGTCCCGCACGACCTCCGCGACCTCGTCGCCCTCCCCGGCGTCGGCAGGAAGACCGCGAACGTCATCCGCTCGGTCGCCCTGGACGAGCCGGGTCTCCCGGTCGACACCCACGTCGGTCGTCTCGCCATCCGACTGGGGCTCACGGAGGAGACCGACCCGGTCAAGGTCGAGCTGGAACTCAACGGGATGGTGCCCGCCGCCGAGCGCGGAATGTTCAGTCTGCGGATGATCCTGCACGGACGTCGGGTGTGCACAGCGCGGCGCGCCGCATGCGGTGAGTGTTCGCTCGCGTGGTTTTGTCCGTCTTTTGGCACTACCGACCTGGCCACGTCGCCGCACAAGAAAAAGAAGTCCGCATGACCATGCAATTGCCTCGGTTATCGGCGATACTGTCCGGAGCAGTCCAGGTTCCCGCCACCTGGTACTGACGGTGTCGTCGAGATCCGCCGCTTGACGACACCCGCGATGGCGCCCACCCACCCGGGCGCCATCGCCGCGTCTGGGCGCAGGTCGGCCGGGTCCGAACGGGCGCCGGCGACCTAGGAGATGCGGGAGCGGACGCGCTCGAGTTGGCGCAGGGCATTGCGGAGCGACCGGTCGACCTCGAAGAGCCCGGTGGACACCAGATCGTCGGGGTCGCGGTCGCGACGTTCGGCGATCTCCACGATCCGGCGGGCGAGGTCGTCCAACGTGCCCTGGATCGACGAGAGTTCGGGGCCGTCGCTGTTGCGCATGGCTCCGGTCTACCCGCTTCGGAGCCCGACACCCCCGGCAGTACCCTCGCCCCGGTGAGTGGACCCCTGACGACGCTGGACCTGCGTGGCACCGAGACCTCGGATCCCCATGCCCTGCGCGCCGTCCTGCCCCGGCCCAAGGCGGCCGAGGAGCCACCGATCGAGCAGGTGCGCGACGTCATCGAGCAGGTGCGCGTCGGGGGCGACGCCGCGCTGCGTGACCTCACCCGCAGATTCGACGGCGTCACCATCGACTCGATCCGCGTCGACCCGGACGACGTGCGCTCGGCGCTCGAGCGCGTCTCCCCCGAACTGCGGGCCGCGCTCGAGACGGCCCACGCCAACATCGCCGCCTACCACCGATCGCAACTGCACGACGCCGCCCGCTACGAGCGTGACGGGCTCGTGGTGCGCGAGCTGCGCCGGCCGGTCGACCGCGCGGGCCTCTACGTCCCGTCGGCGCTCGCCCCGTTGCTCTCCACGGCCCTGATGACCGCCGTCCCCGCCAAGGTCGCCGGCGTGCCCGAGACCGTGCTGTGCACGGCACCCGGCCCCGACGGTCGCGTCGACGACGGGATCCTCGCAGCCGCGGCGATCGCCGGTGTCGACGAGGTGTACCGGGTCGCCGGACCAGCGGCCATCGCCGCGCTGGCCCTGGGCACCGAGTCGATCCGTCCCGTCGACGTCATCGTCGGACCAGGGAGCGCACGCGTGGCCCAGGCCAAACGGGAGGTCGCCTCGTCGGGGCTCGTCGGTGTGCCGTCGAGCTTCGCGGGACCGTCCGAGGTCGTCGTCATCGCCGACCGCTCGGCCGTGGTCGACGACGTGGCCGTCGACATCGTCCTCCAGGCCGAGCACGGACCCGACGGCCTGGCTTGGCTCATCTGCTGGGACGACGACGTCCGGGCCGAGGTCGACGAGGCCGTGGCCCGCATCGTCGCCGCCAGCCCGCGGCGCTCCCACATCGAGGCGACGCTGGCCGACGCGGGCTACGCCGTGATCGTCGACGGACCACAGGCGGCGATCGACGTGGCCAACGTCATCGCCCCCGAGCACCTCGAGCTCCAGATCGCGGACCCCGACGCCCTCCTCGACGGCGTGAAGCACGCCGGCGCCGTGTTCTGCGGACCGTGGGCCCCGGCCAGCGTCGGCGACTACGTGGCTGGGCCGAACCACGTCCTCCCGACGTACGGGTCGGCACGCTTCGGCGGCGCTCTGCGGGTCGACGACTTCTGCAAACACGTCCACGTGGTGTCCCTCGACGAGGATGCGCTGCGTTCGCTCGCACCGCACGTCCAGGCCATGGCCGAGGCCGAGGGGCTCGCCGCCCACGCCCAGTCGGTCCGCCAGCGCGTCGCCCGCCTCGAGGAGGGCCCATGGG
>JBFIHN010000343.1:0-4052 GCA_041601775.1 Acidimicrobiales bacterium | reverse complement strand
TTGGTCCCGAGCACCGCCGTGCCCGAAGGGCTCTTCGACCGGGTGGTCGTCAAGGTCCCGAGGACGAAGGCGTATCTCGCCGATCAGCTCCGTCGACTCCGGCCGCACCTCACCTCGGACGCCGTGGTGATCGGCGCGGGCATGACCAAGTCGGTCCACCGCTCGACCATCGAGGCCTTCGAAGCCCACCTCGGGCCGACACCCACGAGCCTGGCCCGCAAGAAGGCGCGACTCCTGCTCCCGGAGATCGACCGAGACCTCGTGGTGAGCGACGACCCGGCTCCGGCGAGCGACCGGTGGGACGGTCCCGGCGGCCTCGTGGTCACCGGCATGCCCAACGTGTTCTCGGCCACGGGTCTCGATGCCGGAACCCGACTGTTGGTGGCCGACCTGCCCGACCTGTCGAAGGTCGAGGTGGCCGTCGACCTCGGATGCGGAACCGGCATCGTCGCCGCGCTGTTGGCGATGCAGGACCGGGACCTCGAGGTCGTGTGCTGCGACGAGTCGCACCAGGCGGTCGCGTCGGCCCGCGAGACGGTCGGTCGGGTCACGTCCAACGCCAGCTTCCACGTGACCGACCTGCTCGAGGGCATCGCCGACCAGTCCGCCGACCTGGTGATGGTCAATCCGCCGTTCCATGCCGGGGGAGCGCGGACCACCTCGATCGCGCGACGGATGTTCGTCGAGGCGCGCCGCGTGCTCCGGCCCGGCGGCGAGTTCCGCGTCGTGGGCAACCGCCACCTCGCGCACCACGTGCACGTCAAGCGGGTGTTCGGCTCGTCGGAGACGGTCGCATCGAACCCGCAGTTCGTCGTGCTCTCCGCCCGCCGTCCGGCCCGGTGATCGGCGGGCGCATCAGCCGTCGTCGTCGGGGAGTTCGGGACGCGGCTGTCCGGGGGCGGCGGTACGGGCCAGGATGCCGAGCGTGGCACGGAGCGCGCTCTCGGGGATGACGGGGAAGATCGCCGCTTCCTTCCAGTGCGGGTCGATCTGCGACCAGTCGTAGTACGAGGTGACGAGCGTGCCCCCGTCGATCGGTTCGAGCCGGTAGCCGTAGACGTGGCCGATCTGCGGTTTGATCTGGCCGACGATCGTCCAGGCGACCTCCCGGTCCTGTTCGAACGTCGTGATGTGGACCTCGACGTCGTAGAGCCCGAGCGGGTAGTCGTTCAACGCCTCGCGGTCCATGTGGATCGTGAACGTGTCGCCCACCGCCGCGGCCGGCGAGCCGCTGGCGGCCATCAGCATCCCGCTGGCGTCGATGGCCACGTGGCCCTCGGGCGACGACACGATCGAGAAGATCGTGGCGGGGTCGGCGGCGATCGCTCGGCGGACTTCCATGCGTTCGGTCATGAGCGGAGCCTGGCACCTCGACACCGACCAGCGTGGGCCGGGTCACCCACCACGGGTCACACCGCCTCAGGACGACTCGATGGTCACCCGAGCGACGAGCTCGCTGTGCAGCGGGCTCGCGGCCGGCGTGATCGCGAGGGCGCGTTCGAGCAGTGCGGAGTCGTGCGGGTGGTGCGCGGCGAAGGCCAACAGCTGGGTCGCGGTCCCTTGGCGGAGCAACTCCTCGCGGAGGGTCACGTCGATGTGGTGCCGGGTCTCGATGAGGAAGGGGCTCTCGCTGAACGGGAGGAGCGATCCGGAGTAGGTGCGCGCCGCGCCTTCGAGGTCGCCGTGGCGGACGGCGTCGAGCACCAGCGCGGCGTCGACGGCGACGTCGACCGCCAACCGGTACGGCCGCGACTCGATCCCTCCGTCGATGACGCGACGGAGATGCGAGACCTCGGCCTTGAGGGTGGTCGCCGAGACGGCGCGGTCGCCGTAGAGGAGGTGTTGGAGCTCTTCGCGCTCGACGCTGTCGCGCATGGCGAGGATCGTGAGGATCTCGAGCTGGCGGTGGGAGAGGTGGACCGAACGGCCGCGCACCGACATCTCCGGCTCGCCGAGCACCTTGAGACGGACGTCGGGCGGCCGGGTGGACGCGTGGAGTTCGATCTCGACGAGCCGTGCCAGCGCGGTCACGGTGGTCAGCGCCAGGGGTGAGGCCCGCTGCCAGTGCGCGCTGAGGTCGAGGACGCCGGCGATACGGCCGAGGCGGTCGCGCACGGGAGCCGAGTAGCAGACCCAGTCCTGGACGGTGCTGCACCAGTGCTCGGAGGCGAACACCTGGGCCGGACGACCGGTCCGCAGCGACAGCCCGGGTGCGTTGGTCCCGGCGACGGCCTCGCTCCAGTTGGCCCCGTTGACGAAGTTGGCCTGTTCGGCCCGGTTGCGCATCGACCGTCCGGCGCTGCTCCAGATGATCCGACCCACCGGGTCGGTGATGGCGGCCACGTAGTCCTCGCTCCGGGCGAGCGCGGCCAACTCGTCGATCACGTCGCCGGCAGCCCGTCGCAGCGGCGAGTCGTGCCAGTGGGCCGCGGGGTCCTCGAGCTCGACGGGTGCCACCTGGTCCACCGCGACCGCGTCGCTGCAACGCGACCACGAACCCTGGACGTCGGGGGCCACCGCTGCCGACACCAGTCCCTGGCCGTGGAACGTGGTCCGCGCACGTTCGAGTGCCCGACGCCGTTCCTGGGTGTGACTCACGGGTGCAAGCGGTTCATACGACCAACCTTCATCCAACCCCCGAGCGCGACTGTAACCATCGGTCGTCGACCGCACACGGCGTCGGCCCGATGTCGAAGGGGGACAGGATTCGATGGAGATCACGCTGACCGTGAACGGTCGGTCGTACACGAGGGAGGTCGAGCCGCGGACGCTGCTCGCACACTTCCTCCGCGACGACCTCGGACTGACCGGAACCAACATCGGTTGTGACACGTCGTCGTGCGGTGCCTGCACGATCCACGTCGACGGACAGTCGGTGAAGTCGTGCACCGCACTCGCCGTGCAGGCCGACGGGCGAGACCTGACCACCATCGAAGGGATGGCCACCGACGGTCAACTGCACCCGATGCAGGAGGCCTTCCGTGAGTGCCACGGCCTCCAGTGCGGGTACTGCACGCCGGGCATGGTGATGGCGGCGACGTCGTTCCTGAACGAGAACCCGACACCGTCGGAGTCGGAGGTGCGGATCGGTCTCGAGGGCAACCTCTGCCGGTGCACCGGCTACCACAACATCGTGCGGGCCGTGCTCACCGCATCCGGTCAGGAGGTGGGTCGATGACCGCGGTCGGCACTCCCATGAAGCGCCGCGAAGACGCCGCGCTGCTCACCGGCGAGGGCAAGTACGTCGACGACATCCAGGTGACGGGTCAGCTGTGGATGGGCATGGTCCGGTCGACGTTCGCGCACGCCCGCGTCGTCTCGATCGACACGTCCGCGGCCGAGTCGATGGACGGGGTCTTCGCGGTCTACACCGGCCCGGCGCTGCAGGACATGGGCCTGTGGGTCGCTCCGCTCCCGTGTGCGTGGCCGGTCACGGACGACATGGTCAATCCCGAGCACTTCCCGGTGGCGACCGACGAAGTCCATCACCTCGGGGAGATCGTCGCCGTGGTGCTGGCCGAGACGCGGTACCAGGCGGCCGACGCCGCCGAGATGGTCGACGTCGACTACGACCCGCTGCCTGCCGTGGCGTCGATCGACGATGCGGTGGCCGGCGACAAGATCGCCCACAGCGACCTCGGTTCGAACAAGGCATACCACTGGCCCCTCATCCCGGATCCGGATGCGCTCGAGGCCGCGTTCGCCGATGCGGCGCACACCATCGAGGCGAACTTCGTCCAGCAACGCCTGATACCGGCGGCCATGGAGCCCCGCGGTGTCCTCGCCGTCCCGGCTCCCCACGGTGGGGACGTCACGCTCTACAGCGCGACCCAGGTACCCCACATCCTCAAGGTGATGGCGGCGGCCACGACCGGCATCCCCGAGTCGAAGATCCGGGTGGTCGCACCGAGTGTGGGTGGCGGGTTCGGCGCGAAGCTCAACATCAACCCCGACGAGATCCTCGCCCTGTCGCTCGCCCATCGGCTCGGCCGGCCCGTGCGCTGGACCGAGTCCCGGTCCGAAGCCGCCGGTTCGACCCACCAGGGCCGCGG
>JBFIHN010000342.1:0-4061 GCA_041601775.1 Acidimicrobiales bacterium | reverse complement strand
GGCCAGGGCGACGATCCCACCGATCTGATCGAAGAACTCGAGCAGTTCCTCCGCGACCAGGAATAGGTCGTCAGCGACGCCAGACGTCGCGTCGTGGGGCGTCGAACCAGACGTCGACATCGTCTCCGTCGATGGCCCGGAACACATGGTCGCCCCAGTGGTCGTACCCCGCCATCGGCGACGGCAGCGCGTCGCGGGCGTAGAACCCGACATCCGTCGTCTCGAGTTCGTGGCGCCGCAGCGACCCCCCGGTCGCCCGGCACAGGAACACGAGCGAGTAGAGCGGCACGGTGGTGAAGCCCAGCCGCATGCCGTCGAGGACCATCAACATCCGCTGCACCTCGCAGTCGATCCCCGTCTCCTCCTCCACCTCCTTCACCGCGACCTCGGCGGCCGAGTAGCCGATGTCGGCCCATCCCGTCGGGTAGAGCCACACCCCCGAGTCGGCCCGCTGTACCAGGAGGATCTCGCCGTCGTCGTTGTGGACGACAGCGCCGATGGCGATCTTCGGCGTCTGGTACCCCGGGACACCGTCGCCGACGCCCTTCATCCACTCGTCGATGAAGTGGTCCGGGTCGAAGTCGGACCCGGCGGCCACGCGGATGTCGCCCGCGACCGCGAGGATCTCCTCGTACCGCTCGCGCTCGTAGAGGCTGTCGGTGAACCCCAGCCCGGTCTTGGCGATCCCGGCCAGCGCCTCCGACCATCGGAGGAGGTCCTGGCGGGTGGGTCCTCCGGAATCGGTCATGGAGCGACGCTAGCCAGAGCGATGTGGCACGGTGGGCCCATGACCATCACCGTCCTGGACGACGGCGAGACCATCGTCGATGCACGCGTCGACGGCGACGACGTGTGGATCTCCCCCACCGACCTCGAGCGGGCGATCGGTTGGCGCCGGAAACCCGAGGGTCTGTGTCGCGGCCCGGTCTGCGTGCCGGTCCGGGACCCGATCGACGCCGAGGACGGCTCGCTCGACCTGCGTGCGGTCGCCGCCGCGCTCGGCAAGCAGACGGTCTTCGATCCCGCAGGACCCGTGCTCGCGCTGGCCGACGATCCCATGGGCCGGGGCGAGGTCCGCAACCTCCACGACCTCTCGCTCCCCGACTGCTCGGCCGGAGGAGGCGACGGCCGCATGGTCGACCTGTCGGGTCTCGCCGGCAAGAAGGTCGTGCTCCTCGCCTGGGCGTCGTGGTGAGGCTGTCGCCACGAGCTCCCGGTCTGGGAGCACCTGATCGCGACACTCGCCGACCATGGGGTCACCGCCGTCGCCGTCAGCCTCGACGATGACGCTGCTGCCGCCCGCCCCTGGGTCGTCGAGGCCGGCCTGAGCTTTCCGTCCGTGCTCGACGTCAACCATGTGGTCGCCGACTGGTTCGGGATCGTGAACGTGCCGACCACCGTCTGGTTCGACGAGAACGGTGCCATGGTTCGTCCTCCCACCATCGCGCCCGGCGACGACCGGTTCCGCGAGTTCTCCGGCGTCGACTCCGCGGTGCACCACGACGCACTCCGCCGTTGGGCCGTCGACGGCGACGTCGACCGCGGCCTGCTGGCGCGATGGGCGCAGCCGCCGTCGGAGTCTCCGTCACTCGCCCGCGCCCACCGACGGGTCGCCGCGTGGCTCCACCGCGCCGGCGACGACGACGCCGCCGCCTCCCACTTCGCCCGGGCTGCGGCGCTCGCCCCCGACGACTGGACGATCCGGCGGGGCTCGATGCCGCTGCAGGGTGCCGATCCCTTCGGCGACGAGTTCTTCGCCTTCGCCGTCGAGTGGGACGGACGGGGCCGCAACAGCTACGCCGGCTGATCCTGCCCGATCAGTCCAGGGCGTGGAGGATGGCCCGGCGGAGCTCGGCCCGTCGATCTTCGCCGACCTTCTCGCCGCCACGCCCCTGCACGTAGAACGAGTCGACGACCTCGTCGGTCAGGGTCTGCACCCTCGCTCGGCTGATGTCGAGATCGAGCTCGGCGATGGCGTCGGTGATCCGATACAGGACGCCGACCGAGTCGGTGGCGTGGACCTCGACCACGGTCGCGGTGGACGAGTCGTCGAGGTGGAACTCCACACGCGTCTCGGCCGCAAGCGTGGTGCGTGGCCGACGGTAGACCGCTTCTCGCTCCGCGAGGCGAGCCTTGAGCGCGAGACGGCCGTCGAGGGCGAGCGCCACGTCGTTCTCGATACCGTCCCACGAGAACGTGGGCCCGAAGCTCGACTCGACGGTCAGCACCTCGAGCGCACGCCCGTCGATGGTCGAGATGTTCGCGTCGAGGACGGCGAGACCGTGCAGGGCGAGCACCCCCGCCACCCGGCTGAACAAGCCGGGGCGGTCGACGTCGATGACGGTGAGGGTCTGCTCGTGCCCCTCGACGACCCGCACGCCCTGCGACAGACGATGGAGCTGTCCCGGCGTGGGGAACTCGATGGTGACGTCCTGCGCCGACCCGCCGGCCAACACGTGCTCGACCCGGCTGGCGAGGCTGTCGACGAGCTCGGCCTTCCACGGACTCCACGCCGCCGGACCGGTGGCCAGGGAATCGGCTTCGGTCAGGGCATGGAGGAGTTCGAGCCGCTGTTGGGTCTGCAGTTGGTCGGCGACCCGATGGATCACGTCGTCGTCGTCGAGGTCGCGACGGGTGGCCACGTCGGGCAACAGGAGGTGGTGTTCGACCATGGTCACCAACGTCGCCACGTCCGGATCCGAGAACCCCATGCGATGGCCGATGACCTCGACCAGGTCCATCCCGACCTCGGTGTGGTCGCCGGGGAACCCCTTGCCGATGTCGTGGAGGAGCGCCCCGACCAGGAGGAGGTCGACGCGGTCGACGCGGTCGGTGAGTCGGGCCGCGTTCGCAGCGGCTTCGCAGAGATGACGGTCGACCGTGAACCGGTGATACGCGTTCCGCTGGGGCTTGGAACGGACCGCCTCCCATTCCGGCAGCACCTTGGTGAACAGCCCGTGCTGGTCGAACGACTCGATGTGCCCGATCGCTGGCCGGCCGGCTGCAAGGGCGTCGACGAACGCTTTTCGCGCCTCGGACGGCCACGGCGTGGGCATCTCGGGGACGTCGCAAAGACGGTCCAGCGTCGACCGGTGGACCGGCAGGTCTTCGGTGGCGGCGGCAGCGAGCACCCGGAGGCCGACGACCGGGTCGGTGAGGTCGGCGTCGGCGATGAGATGGATCTCCCCGTCGCGGACGACGATCGCCGGGCCCACGATCCGGTCACGTCGGCCCAGCCGGCCCAGTGGCCCGCGGAGCGATGCCTCGATCCGCCGCCACGTGTCATCGGAGCAGAAGGCGATCGTGCGGGCGGCCGAGGCCACCCGGCGCATCAGGTCGTCGGCGGTGGCGTCGCCCAGCGCCTCGGCCACGGCGTCCTGCTCCTGCAGGACGAGCACGTCGCCGCGACGTCCGGTGCGCCGGTGGAGCTCGACCCGCGTCTCCAGGAGGACGTCGTAGGCCTCGTCGAGGGCGACGTCGTCGCCCTCCCACAGCAGCTCACGCGCTTCGGCGGCCCAATGCAGCGACTGCACGTCCCGCAGCCCTCCCCGGCCCTCCTTGAGGTCCGGTTCGAGCAGGAAGGCGACCTCGCCCGATCGGTCGTGGCGTTCTCGCACCCGTTCGGCGAGTTCGATCAGGAACGACTTCGCCCGTTTCCGCCACAGCTCCTTCGCCTTGTCGATCAGGGCGGCCGTGAGGGCTGCATCACCCGCGAGGTGGCGGGCCTGGAGGAGTGCGGTGGCGGAGTCGAGGTCGTCGGCGGCGAGGGCCAAGGCCTCCTTCGTGGTGCGGACGGCGTGGCCGAGCTTCACGCCGGTGTCCCAGACCGGATACCAGATCGCGTCGGCCACCGGCCCGATGTCACGGCTCCCGTCGTGCAGGAGGAGGACGTCGAGGTCCGACTGGAGGCTCAGCTCCCGGCGCCCGTATCCGCCGAGCGCCACGAGCGCCACGCCCGACGGCGCGTCGACGGCACCGTCGAACAGGGCCTGGAGGTACGCGTCGGCACGGTCGGCGTAGGCCTCGCACAGGGCGCGCCCCACGAGGGTCCGGTCGGCACG
>JBFIHN010000341.1:0-4100 GCA_041601775.1 Acidimicrobiales bacterium | reverse complement strand
GTCCGTCGTGGGTCGGTGCGCTGGTCGTGGTCATCGGTGCTCCTGCGATCGAACGGTGCGCGCCGTGGGCGCGGCTACGGTCTGGCCCCGGTGAGACGTATCGGGGCGGCCGTCGTGGCGGGATCGGTGGCGGCCGTCGTCCTCGCGGCGGCCATCGGCGGCGACGGTGGGGACCGGGGCGTCCCGGACGAGACCGGGTCGGTCGAGGTGGTGTTCGATCCGACGTTCTCGATCTCGGAGATCTCGGACGGTCACCGCGTCGTGTATCGCCTCACCGACGCGCAGGGCAGCGTCGAGACCGACCGTCTGACGATCCGTCCACCGTTCGAGTCCCGGCTGGAGACGGCGCTCGGTGCACCCCCCGGCGGCGCGGTCACGTCGGTCCAGATCGGCACCGTCGACCGCCTGGCGCTCGGCGGCGTGGATGCTCCTGCGACCATCGCGCGTGTCCCGGGTCTCGCGCCGTCGTTCCTCCGGGTGGGGCCCGTCCTCGACGACGCGCTCGATGCCGGGCTGCTCGAGCGACGCGAGCAGCGCAAGGTGCTCGGCCGCCGCTGCCAGGTGTACCGATCGGGCACGACGCTCGGGGCCGGCGCCCTCCAGCCGATCACCGCGGCGGAGCATGCGGACTCGTGCATCGACGCGGACGGGCTGCTCCTCGAGGAGTCGTTGTTCGTCGACTCGGCGCTGGTGTTCCGCCGGACCGCCGTGGACGTCGAGACCGGGGTCGTGTCGCGCGACGCGGACTTCGCCGTCGGCGATCCGACGGCACCGGTCGACCAGGGCGGCGGCGCGACCGTCCTGGCGGATCCGACGTCGGCTCCCCTCGGCCGGTTCTTCATCCTGCCGGTCGACGCGATCCCGGCGGACTTCGCGTGGCAGGCGCGGTACTCGGTGATCCCGCCCCAACCGGATCGGTTCGCCGACCCCACCCGACGGGACTCGATCATCGCCGGCGTGGCCGACGTCTACGCCGACGAGGACGGCGGCGTGTTCGTCCTCTACCAGGGCGGCACCCTCGGCCAGGTCGATGCGTTCGCACCGGCAGCGGCCGCGTCGACCGTCGACGGCGGCACGATCGGTCCGGCCGAGGTGGTGTTGAGCGCGGTCGGCAGCGAGGTCCGGGTCGCGCTGTCCAGCGGCCGGTTCGTGCACGTGATCGGCCCGCTCGAACCCGACGTCCTCGTCGGGGTCGTCCGAGCGCTCGAGGAGATCGAGGGCGAGGGGCTGCGGTTGTTGGACGGCTGACGTCATCGGCTCAGTGCCCGGCGTGTTCGTAGTCGGGTTCCTCCTCGCCCGGGGGTGGCGAGTCGTAGATCGTGACCGAGCCCTCGTCCTGGAACGCCTTCGGATCCGTGGTCGGGTGTTGGCCCGGCAGGTACCGCTTGCCGCCGTCGACGTAGCGGTAGAGGCCGGCGCCGAAGTTGCCGACCTCGTCCTCGCCGGAGGCGCCCGGGTCCCACCAGACCTCGGTCACGTCGTCGAAGCTGGTGTAGTCGGTGAAGGGCCAGATCCCGTGGTCGCCGAAGGACACCGTGGACGAGGTCACCCGACCTTGCCCGGTCGGCGGATACGAGAACAGCCCGTGCTGCCAGCTCTGTGCGGTCAGGTTCGGCCCCGCGAGATGGATGCCGGTGAACAGGGTCAACGGCCCGGGGTAGATGACCGCGTACTGGTTGTCGGCCGTGGGGGGACGGCCGAGGTGCCACAGGTGGGTCTTGTACGCGGCACCGGACTCCTGGGGACTGCGGGCCGTGAGGAACGAGACGCCGAAGGCCTTGTCCCACTGGAGTTGGTCGAACGTCCGGGCGAAGATCGACGTGTCGGTCAGGGCCGAACCGGTGATGATCCACTCCGGGAAGTACCGCTGGTTCGTCGCCTCCCTGGTGAACAGGGCGGGAGAGATGGGGTCGCCGGCGAAGATGATCGACGTCACGCCGGCCTGTTTCATGGCCTGGATCAGCGGGCGGGCGCGTTCTTGGACCTGTGCGTAGTCGCTCGGGAAGGAACGCGACTCGGCGAGCGTGACCCCGTACTTGGTCTCGAGTTCCTTCTCGAAGAACTCCGCCCCCGACCGGTAGGCGTTGTCCGGCGTCTCGTACCAGAGGAGCCCGAACGTGCGGGTCTCGGTGCTCATCGGGAGCCCGTCGCGGGTCCCGGCGTGGACGGCCTTGCGGCCGTGCAGCCGCTTGCCGATGTACTCGGCCCGCTGGATGTAGCCCTGGGTCGACGACATCAACGACGTGTACCCGATGTAGGGAGCCAGGCGTTCGTAGAGCTCCTGGGGTTGTGAGGTGGTGCAGATGCAGAGCACGCCGGCGGCGGCCAGGGTCTCGACGAACTGGTTCGACGTCGGGGCACCGATGACGGCGAAGGCCTTGTCCTCGGTGGCGATCTTCAGTGCGTCGGCACGCGCAGCGTTGTCGTCGTCGGTCGCGCCCGAGCCCTCGCGGACGATGAGTTCCACCTGCCGTCCGTAGGTCTCGTAGTGCTTGTTGAAGTAGTCGACGTAGTCCTTCATGGTCGCCGCCCGCTCGGACGGCTGGTTCTGGGCGCCGGCTGCGGTCAACGCTGCGCTGGTCGCCGGATCCTCGTCGGCGATGAAGTAGACGACCTTGATCGTGTCGCCGGTGACGCCGGGAGCGGTGGCACCGCCGTTGTCGCCGGCGAACCCCGGCACGCACGGTGGTGCATAGATCGTGGGGACCTTGATCCGTCCGGTGGCCTGGTCGCAGTCCGCGGTCAGTGCGTGCTGCGGGGCGCCGCTCGGCCCGCCTCCCGGCAGCGGCCCACCGTCTCCGCCGGTCGTGGCCGGTCCCGTGCCCGGGAGCGCCGTCGTGGCGCCGTCACCCGGGTTCGTGGCGTCGGGCACGGTCGACACCGCCGCGTTCGGGTCGCTGCCGTCGCCCGTGGTCGAGCCGGTCTCGAACAGCGGCGTGCCCGTGCTGTCGACCGCAGCGAGGTCGTCGCTGTCGGATCCGGGCAGGAACGCGATGAGGACGGCGACCGCGGTGACGATGGCCAGGTACGGGCGGTAGCGGGTGAACCAGGTGGCGAGGTCCATGGGTCAGTTCCCTCCGGATCGGGAGATGGCGGCGTCGTTCGTGCCGAGATAGGCGGAGACGACCAGGGGATGGGACACGACGTCCCGGGGGCTGCCGTCGGCGATGACGGTTCCGAGGTCGAGTGCGATGAGACGGTCGGAGATGCCGGTGATCAACGGCATGTCGTGTTCGATGACGAGGAGGCTGGCGCCGGTCGAGGCGCGGATGCGGCGCAGGAGCGGGCCGAGCGCCTCGGTCTCTCGTTGCGCGATGCCGGACGACGGTTCGTCGAACAAGATGACGTCGGGTTCGTGGGCGACGATGCAGGCGAGGTCGACGATGCGCCGACTCCCGGTCGACAACTCGCCGACGAACTTGTCCGCGAACGACTGCAGGCCCATCAGCTCGACGAGGTCGTCGACGGTGGCGTCGAGGGCCCGTTCGGTCTCCTGGAT
The DNA here is from genome assembly GCA_041601775.1 of Acidimicrobiales bacterium. Taxonomy (GTDB): domain Bacteria; phylum Actinomycetota; class Acidimicrobiia; order Acidimicrobiales; family Salinilacustritrichaceae; genus Salinilacustrithrix. The sequence goes on along the minus strand of JBFIHN010000341.1, from coordinate 601 downwards.
CTCCGGGAGGTGCAGTGCTGCAGCGATCGGGTCCCGGAGGGGCAGTCGCCGTTCGAGCGCCATCTTGATGGTGTCGGTCACGGTCATCGACGGGAACAGCCGCGCGTCCTGGAACGACCGGCCGAGACCGAGCCGGGCCCGGGAGTCGGGCCCCGCACCGGTGACGTCGAGCCCGCCGAGGAAGATGCGCCCCGCGTCGGGGACCAAGAACCCGGAGATCTGGTCGAACAGCGTCGTCTTCCCGGCCCCGTTGGGGCCGATGAAGCCGAGGATCTCGCCGCGTGCGAGCGAGAAGTCGACGTCGTTCGTCGCTCGGATGCCACCGAAGGCCTTGGTGAGACCCTGGACCTCGAGGACCGTGTCGGCTGCGTCGTTCGGCGGTGCCGGCTCCCGCTCCGGTGAGGGCGTGGTCCGACGACGGCCGTTGCCGTTCGCCGTCGGTCCTCCGTCGGTTGCCGCCCCTTCGAGGAACACCGAGCGCAGGACGTCCGGGCGTTCGAGCAGCTCGCTGGTCGGGCCCCGGAACCGGATCTCGCCCTTCTCCATGAAGTAGGCCGTCTCGGCGACGGTGAGGGCGACGTTGACGGACTGCTCGACGAGG
>JBFIHN010000340.1:0-4105 GCA_041601775.1 Acidimicrobiales bacterium | reverse complement strand
GGCATGGGCGATCTCATCGCCACCTGCATCTCGCCCCAGTCCCGCAACCGCACGGTCGGGCAGAAGCTCGGTGAGGGCATGTCGATCGACGAGGTGATCGCCGACATGAACCAGGTCGCCGAGGGCGTCAAGAGCTGCCGCATCGTGCAGGCCAAGGGTCGCGAGCTCGGGGTCCAGACCCCGATCACCGACCAGGTCGTCGCGGTCTGCCACGAGGGGGCCACGGCGGCCGACGCCTACGCCGGCCTGCTCGGCCGGGAGAACCGACGCGAGATGCACGGCCTCGAGCGCTCATGACCAGCACCACGATCGGAAACCTGGGGTCACCCCTCGCCGCGCTCGTCGACCGAGCCGGTCTCGTCCGTCCGCGCCACGCCGCGTGGACCGTCGACTGGTCGGTCGGTGCCGAGGACCGCTGGCACGACCCGAGCGAGAGCGCCAACGTCCGTCAGGAGCTCGTCGGCGACGTACCGGTGGTCGAGACCCGCATGCGTGTGCCCGGTGGTGACATCGTCCACCGCGCCTACGGCATGGTCGCCACCGTCGCCGACGGCGGTGGGGACCTGGTCATCATCGAGGTCGAGAACGACTCGGCCGTCCCGGTCGCGATCTCGATCGGCGTCCGGGCCGACGGCGCCACGGTCGTGGCCGATGCGTCCACCGTGCGGGTCGACGGCCAACCGGCGTTGTCGCTGCCACGGGAACCGAACGAGGTGACGGTCGACGGGACCGACCGGCTCACCTGCACGTTCCCACTGCCGCACAGTGCGACCATCCGGGTGGCGATCCCGCTCGCCCCACCCGCACCGGCCCGTACCGGACTGTTCCGTCGCGCCAAGCCCACACCCGAGCGCGTATTCCCCGCCGCGGTGCCGACGGTCGAACAGGTCGTGGGCGGATGGCGGAGCCAGACCGATCGAGGGATGCGTCTCGTGCTCCCCGACGAGCGCCTCCAGTCGGCCGTCGACGCCAACCGTCGGTTCCTCCTCCTGCTCCACGCCGCCGACGGCATCGACTTCCGCGACGCTGCCGACCATCTCGCTGCGCTCGATCGATCCGGGTTCCACCGCGAGGTGGGCGAGGCGTACCTCCCCTTCGCCACCGATCAGCCGAAGGAGGGTTCGCTCTTCGCGGCCGACGCCGAAGGCAACGCTGCGGCCCTGTGGGCGCTCGCACACCACTGGGACCTGACGCGGAACGACGAACTGCTGCGGCACCTGGCGCCGGCGATCGCTGGCGCTGCCGAAGTGGTGGCCCGCCGCGGCGGCGGCGATCCGTGGTCGCTCGCCGGGCTGCGCGGCGTGCCGAGGCTGCTGCGTGCCGCAGGCGAAGCGGCGGCCGCGGACCATGCCGGTCGACTCGCATCGCCAGCGGCCCTCGACGACGGGGTCTCGCTCCCTGACGACCCGCTCGCCCACGTCGAGACGATGATGGCCGCAGCGAGCACCACCTGGACGTGGTCGGACGATCCGTGGGGTCACGACCGGCCGCTCGTCGCTCGGTTCGTCTCGCTGGTGCGGGCAGCGTTGGTCCGCGAGACCGACGACGGTCTCGCGTTGCTGTCGTCGGTGCCCCGTCAGTGGTTCGGGCAGGGCATCGAGGTCCACGACGCTCCGACGCGCGTCGGCACGCTGTCGTTCGCCGTCCGCTGGCACGGGGAGCGTCCGGCACTGTTGTGGGAACTGGATCGCCACGATCCGGATGCGGCGGTCGCGATCACCTGCGCCGGGCTGGACCCCGCGTGGCGCACCGTCGACGACCGAGGCGAAGCCCTCCTCGACGCGCCGGCCGATGCTCCGGCTGTTCCCGGCCCGCAGCAGGGTGATTCGTTCGGATGACCGACCGACCCAGCGAGAGTCCGGTGGTGAGCGAGTCGGACATCGCCGCGGGACTGGCGCTGTCGGGGGTGAGCCAGACCGACATCGACCGTGCGGTGGAAGCGGGCACGCTTCCCCTGCTCGCCGTCGAGACCATGATCCTCACCGGTCAGCGATTCGACATCGACGACGTCGCGGCCGAGACCGGGATCGGCGCGTCGCGCATCGTCTCGCTGTGGACCGCGCTCGGTTTCGCCACGCCGCGTCCCGGCGAGCGCATCTTCAACGAGACCGACCTCGAGCACCTGCACGCCGTCGCCGGCCTGGTCGACTCGGGCTTCGCCGACCCGGAGATCGTCATCCAGCTGACGAGGATGCTGGGGGCATCGATGGCTCGCATCGCGTCGCTGCAAGCCGAACTCGTGCTGTCGCGGGGTCGTTCCCGCGACTTCGACGCCGACACCGCGCTGGTCTGGTTCGGTGACCGATTCGGCCAAGTGCTCGAACAGGTCTGGCGCCGCCACCTCCAGGCCGCGGCGCGGGCGCGCCTCAGTGCGCCCATCGGTCCCGAGTCGCCGGTCCAGGCGGTCGGCTTCGCCGACCTGGTCGGCTTCACCGCTCTGTCGCAGCAGCTCGACAGCGGGGCGCTCGCTGCCGTCGTCGACCGATTCGAGTCGGTCGCCTACGCGACCGTGGCCGCACACGGTGGTCGGGTGGTGAAGATGATCGGCGACGAGGTCATGTTCACCGTCGACGATCCTGCTTCTGCCGCGCTGTGTGCGCTCGACCTCGCCGAGTCGTACCACGACGCCGACGACCTCTCCGACGTCCGGGTGGGCGTCGCCTACGGAACCGTCATCGACCGTGAAGGCGATCTCTTCGGACCGCCGGTCAACCTGGCGAGTCGCATGACCTCGATCGCCTACCCCGGGTCGGTCCTCGTCGACGAGGCGCTCCACGACCTGCTGGCCGACCACGAGGGCTTCTCGTACCGGGCGATGCTGCCGCGTCGGCTCAAGCACATCGGCATGGTCCGTCTGTTCGTCCTGCGTGAGTCGGGCGAAGAAGACCGGCATCGCCGCCAGCGTCGAGAACGACGCCGGGCGCGGGTGGCCGAGATGACGGTCGGGATGCGGCCGGGCAGCGACGACGACTGAACGTCACTCGATGACGACGGCGTCGAGCCCGTCCTCGGGGTCGGGATAGCGGAGGTCGAGGCCCTCCATCGTGTCGATCAGGATCTGTGACACGGCGAGGTTCCGGTACCACTTCCGGTCGGCGGGCACCACGAACCAGGGCGCGTCCGCCGTCGATGTCTGGCCGATGGCCTCGGCGTAGACGCGCTGGTAGTCGTCCCAGCGTCTGCGCTCGGCGAGATCCGCGGTCGAGAACTTCCAGTGCTTGTTCGGTTCGTCGAGTCGAGCCTGGAGTCGCTCGGCCTGTTCGTCCTTGCTGATGTGCAGGAAGATCTTCACGATGGTGGTGCCTTCGTCGACCAGCATCTGCTCGAACTCGCGGATGTGTCGGAGCCGCTTGCCCGCTCGTTCGTCGTCGACGAGGCCGTGCACGCGGACCACGAGCACGTCCTCGTAGTGGCTGCGGTTGAACACCACGAGCTCGCCGTCGCCGGGCACGTGGGGATGGACCCGCCACAGGTAGTCGTGCGCGAGCTCGACCTCCGACGGCTTCTTGAAGCTGCGCATGCGCACACCGATCGGATCGACGTGGTGGAAGACGTGGCGGATCGTGCCGTCCTTGCCGCCGGTGTCCATCGCCTGGAGCACGACCAGCAGGCGGTGCTTCCCCTCGGCGTACAGGACGTCTTGGAGCTCGGCCAGGCGATGCTGACGTCGGGCGAAGACGGGGAGGGCCGCTTCCTTGTCACCGTCGAACGTCGGAGTGGCTCGCGTGTCGATCGTCGACAGGTCGACGGTCGAGCCTGGGGCGATGCGATGCGGGTTCACCGCGCCGAACCTAGGACCTCGTGCGGACCCGCGGCTCGGCGAGCGGGGAGTTCGACAGCTGCTGGTGCGAACTCGACGTCGGAGGCGTCGGGGGCCGACGCCCACGACGTCGAGAATGGGGTGGAGGGGTGGTGCAGCGAGACATGCCGGATCTTCGGTCCGTGTGTCGAGTGCAGGCCGGCTGCCGAACTCAGCGAGCGGTGAGCGCCGCGATGGTCGCCACCGTGGCGAGCCCCGCAGCCCCGCGCCGGCGGGCGCCGCGGACGAAGCGGTCGCCGCGACCACCGATCGACAGGAACGACCAGCGGGAGAGCAGGCTGCCGG
>JBFIHN010000339.1:0-4112 GCA_041601775.1 Acidimicrobiales bacterium | reverse complement strand
GCCCTCCACCTCGTGTTCGAGGAGGGGCTCGATGCGCTGACCATGCAGCGCCTGGCCGCAGAGGTGGGGGCGTCGGTGGGGAGCGTCTACACCTACTTCCCGTCCAAGGGTGCGCTCGTGGCCGAGGTGCAGCGCGAGGCGATCGAACGACTCGCCGCGTCGGCTCTGGTGCTCTCCGGTGACGTCGACCGCGCCGTCGTCCGGCAACGGGCCGACGTGGCCAGCCTCGCCCCAGTGGTCGCGTTCGGCCGGTTCTGGCTCACCGCATCGGCCACCTACCCCGAGGAGATGCAGTTGCTGATGCTGCTGCTGTCCGACGTCAGCGAGACCGTCCCCGCCGAGGAAGGCGGGCGCGTGGTCCCCGCCGCCCTGCGGCTGCTGGGGCTGGCCGAGGCACGGCTCTCGGCGGCGACCCGTGCCCACCACCTCGGCGACGGCGACGCATGGTCGCGCACCATCGCCCTGGCCGCATCGCTCACCGGCTGCGTGCAGTTGGCCGTGGTCGAACGCTGGGACCCCGACCTGCTCAACCCGGACACCGCCGGCCGCACCGTCCTCGACGCGCTCCTCCTCGGTTGGGGTGCCGACCCCGTGGCACTCCAGGACGCGCACGACGTGATCGACGAACTCGCGACCGAACCACTCGCCCGACCCCTTCCCGACGGAGGCACCCCATGATCCCCCTCACCGCTCCCGACCTGGGCATCGCCCTGCTCGCGGCGATGCCGTCCGGCGTCGCCCTGTGGTCGTTCATGGAGTACGCGCTCCACCGCTTCGCGTTCCACGAGGCCAAGGGCGCCAACTACGGCTCGCGAGAGCATCTCCGTCACCACGGCTCCGAGGACACGGTGCTCGAGTCGTGGTACCTCTCGTGGGCCGGCGTGCTCGCCGTGTCGTTGCTGGTGCTGCCCGGCCTCGGCCACCTGGTCGGCCTGCGCGCCACCGGGTGGGGCATCGGCCTGGGCTACCTGGTGGGCTACGCGTTCTACGACTGGGTCCACTGGCGTGCTCATCGACGGGCGATCCCTGCCGGCTGGTTCGGTCGTTACGAGGCCTCGGTCCGGCGGCACCACTTCATCCACCACTTCCATGCACCGATGCAGAACCACGGCGTGACGTCGCCGCTGTGGGACCACGTCTTCGGCACCTACGTCGCGGTCGAGCGGATCCAGGTGCCGCGTCGGCTCGCGATGCGCTGGCTGGTGGACGACGACGGCGACGTCCGCGCCGAGTACGCCGCCGACTACGAGATCCGAGGGACGCTGGCACTCGACGAGGACCAGCGGGCGGTCGACCGCGAGCGAGCGTTCGAGAACCTGGTGCCGATCAGCTGACAGACTCCAGCCCATGACGATGCAGGTCGTGGGCAGCGGGTTGGGGCGCACCGGGACGAAGTCGCTGAAGGCGGCGCTCGAGACCCTCCTCGGGGCGCCCTGCTACCACATGACCGAGTGCTTCGAGCACCCGGAACATCCCGCACAGTGGCACCGGGCGATCACCGGTGGGCCGACCGACTGGCCGGCCCTGCTCGACGGCTACGCCGCCGCGGTCGACTGGCCGGCGGCGGCGTGCTGGAAGGAGATGGCCGAGGCCTTCCCCGACGCCGTCATCTTGCACTCGGAACGCCCGGCCGACGCGTGGTTCCGCTCGGCCGACCGCACCATCTTCGAGGGCTTCAAGAAGCCCCGGGACGAATGGGACGAGCCCGGCACCAACCCGTGGTGGGACATGGCGATCGCCATGTTCGAGCAGCGGTTCACACCCGATTTCCTCGACCGCGACGCGGCCATGGCCGCGGTCGACGCCTGGAACGCCGACGTTCGCGCCTCGGCCCCAGCGGAACGACTCGTGATCTGGCAGACGGGTGACGGCTGGGAGCCGATCTGCGACGCGCTCGGCGTCCCGGTCCCCGACGAACCGTTCCCCCACACCAACTCGACGGCCGAGTTCCGCGAGCACCTGGGCCTCGACCAACCCTGAGCCACCAGGTCCCCAAACCCCGTTCTGGTGAACGCTCACGTCATCTGGTGGTGGCGTCCGTTCACCAGAACGGGGTTTTGGGGGGTGTCAGGTGTCGCGCTGGGTGCCGACCTTGAGGTCCTTGAACGGCAGGTTCTTGTCGACGCTGAGATCGCGGGGCAGGCCGAGGACCCGGTCACCGATGATGTTCTTCTGGATCTCGTTGGTGCCGCCGGCGATGCCGCTGCCCATGACCCGGATGGCCTGCGTCGCCCAGCGCTGACCCTTCTCGTCGGCCCACGCCAGGCCGTCGGCGCCGACGATGCGCATCGACAGGTCGCGCAGCAGATAGCTGACCAGGGTCCCCTGCAACTTGCCGAGCGACCCGGCCGGTCCCGGGGTCTTGCCGGCCTTGAGCTCGGCCCGGGTGCGGAGCGAGTTCATCGACTTCACCGACTCCTGCACGTAGAGATCCATCAGGTCGTCGCGCAGTTGCTGGTCGCCGAGGAGACCGCGGGTCCGTGCCTCGGCGATCAGCGCGTCAGCGCTGGCGTGGGTGACGCCGTCGGTGCCGCCACCGCCGATGGCCACGCGCTCGTACATGAGCATCGCCGTGGCGAGCCGCCAACCGTTGTTGAGGTCGCCCACCAGGTTGGCTGCGGGGATCCGCACGTCGGTGAAGAAGATCTCGTTGAAGTGCAGGCCGCCGTCGACCTGGTGGATGGGCCGGATCTCGACACCCGGCGCCTTCATGTCGACGATGAACATCGAGATGCCGGCGTGCTTGGGCTGTTCGGGATCGGTCCGGGCGATGACGATGCCGTAGTCACAGAGGTGAGCGAGCGTCGTCCAGACCTTCTGGCCGTTGAGGATCCACTCGTCGCCGTCGCGTTCGGCTCGCGACTGGAGGCTGGCGACGTCAGAGCCGGCACCCGGCTCCGAGAACATCTGGCACCACACCGTCCGTGCGGCGATGTTGTCGGCGAGGTAGGCGGCCTTCTGGTCGTCGTTGCCGTACTCGGCCAGCATCGGGAGGCACATCCCGTGGCTGATCGTCAGCTCGGCGGTCATGAACGGGTACTGGCTGTAGCACTCCCGCCAGATCTTGTCGTGCTCCTTCGACAGCCCCTGGCCGCCGTACTCGGTCGGATAGGTGAGCCCGGCGAGGCCCGCGTCGGCCAGCGCCTGCTGGAACTGTTGGGCGGCGCGGAGGCGCTTCTCGGCTCGGGGGTCGGGGTCGCCGTCGAGATGGATGCCGGTGGCGTGCTCGTCGAGGAAGGCGATGCAGCGGGCGCGGAACGCGTCGGCTTCGGCGGGGGTCAGTTCGGACATCAGGACTCCATCAGGGTGTCGAGACGCTGGACAGCGTCGATGAATTCGTCGACCATGTCGAGCACGACCCGGGCAGCGGGCTGCACCGAGTTCATGGATCCGACGATCTGACCCACGAAGTAGGTCGACAGGCGGCGTGCGCCCTCGTCCTTGGCCGCGACGCGGGCGATGCGTCGCTGCGCCTCGGAGACGAGGAACGACTGGAGCGGCATGCCGAGCGTGCCCGGCGACTCGTCCGACTCCCAGGCGTCGGTCCAGTCGGTCCGGATCATGCGGGCCGGCTTGCCGGTGAGCGAACGGGAACGAACCGTGCCGGAGGAGGGCGCGTCCACGAACTTCTGGCGGATGACGTCGGAGGTCTCGGACTCCTGGGTCGTGAGCCACACCGAGCCGCACCAGACTCCCTCGGCCCCCAGCGCGAGGCTGGCGGCGATCTGGCGGCCGCGGCCGATGCCGCCGGCAGCGAGAACCGGGGCCTGCACGGCGTCGACGACCTCGGGCACCAGCACCATGGTCGCGACCTCACCGGTGTGGCCACCGGCCTCGGTGCCCTGGGCGATGATGATGTCGGCGCCGGCCTGGTCGTGGCGGACGGCGTGCTCGAGCGACCCGGCGAGGGCGGCCACGGGAATACCGCCTTCGGCCTTGGCTCGCTCGACGAGCCACGGCGGGGGCGGACCGAGGGCGCTGGCCATCAACGAGATGCCGTGCGAGAACGCCACGTCGACCAGCGGCGCCATCGACTTGGGGTCGACGCGCATCCCGCCGAACGCGGACGACGATGTTCCCTCGTCGTCGGGCATCGGGGGGACGCCGTTCTG
>JBFIHN010000338.1:0-4122 GCA_041601775.1 Acidimicrobiales bacterium | reverse complement strand
TCCTCGTCGGTGATGGTGTCGGGGCCGAACACCGGCATCTGACCCGGCCCGACCCGCACGGCGGCCCCCACCTCGGTCGGATCGGACGAGTGGAGGCTGGGGGCAGCCCGTCCGTAGCTGAGCGCTCCCCCGCTCCCGAAGGCCGAGTGACACGCCTGGCAGTTGGCGCGGAACACCACGCCGCCCTGGGCCTCGTCGGCTCCCGCGATGTCGATGTCGGGAACCGCTGGTCCCTCGCCGAGCGACGCCACGTAGGCGACCAGGGCCTCGATCTCGGCTGCGTCGTAGGCGGGTTCCTTCCGTCGGGGTTGGTCGTCGCTGTTGGCGAGGGGCATGCGCCCGGTGGAGAGGTAGTAGTAGGCGCCGGCGGCACCGGACTCGCGCAGGGACGGCCCGCGCGCCTCGCCGGGTCCGGACGCGTCGGTCACCACCTCGTTGCCGATGCCGTCGGCGGGTTCGACGATCCGTACCCCGGCACCGTCGATGCCATGGCAGCTGGCACAACCCGTTCGGTACAGGTCTTCGCCCGCAGCGATCAGCGGATCGACCGTGCCGTCCGCCGACGCCGACGCGACACCGGTCGCGGCGAGGCCGACGCAGGTCAGGGCCATCACCAGGAGCACGGGTCGGAGCATCATCCGAGGAGGTAGATGGTCGCGAACATCGCGACCCAGACGACGTCGACGAAGTGCCAGTAGTACGCGCAGACCTCGACGGCGGGCGCCGCCGGCGCCTCGGTCCGGCCGCTGATCAGCCCCGCGACCGCGGCCATGAACACGATGCCCCCGAGCAGGTGCAGGCCGTGGAACCCGGTCATCAGGAAGAAGATCGATCCGTAGGCGTGCGTCGAGATCGTGAAGTCGAGCTCGGCGTACTCGAGCCCGAGGTTCACGAGGAAGATCGCTCCGAGCAGTGCGGTGAGCGCCAGCCAGCGCACCGTGCGGACACGGTCGCCGCGCTCGGCCGCGACCGACGCGCCGTGCATGGTCAGGCTCGACGCCACCAGCACCACGGTTGCACCCGCGGTGCGACCAACCGCGAGGTCGACCCCTTCCGGCGGCCACACGGCGTTCGCGGACCGGAGGGAGAACCAGCCGGCGAAGAGACCGGCGAAGAACATGAGCTCGGACGCCAACCAGACGACCACGCCGACCGACAAGGCGGTCGGGCCACGCCGCAGGGCCGCGCCACCGTCCGGGGCGTCGGTCGTACGGGCGGCGACGGCATCGCTCACAGCCCCGGTTCTAGCGCGATCGTGTGGGAGCCTGGGAGATCATCGCCGTTTCCTACCCCGACCTCGTGCGTGACTGGACCTTCGATCCTGCCGCGGCGCTCGTGATCGGCGTGTTCGCGGCGACCTGGCTGGTGCTGGTCCGACGCCGGCAGGACTGGCCCGACGGACGGTCGGCTGCCGCCGTTGCCGCGCTCGCCGCCGCGGTGGTCGCCACGCAGTCGGGCATCGCCACGCACGACACCGACTCCCTCACCGCCCACGTCCTGCAGCACGTGCTGCTCGGGATGGTGGTCCCGCTCCTCGCCGCACTGGCCGCACCCGTGACCCTCGTGCTGCAGGCTGCGCACCCTGCGACGAGACGCCTCGTCCGCATCGGGCTGCGACACCCGGTCGCCACGGCGCTCACCCATCCCCTCGTGGGGTTCGTGGCGTTCGCGGTCTCGCTGGTCGTCCTCACGTTCTCGTCCCTGCTCGACGTCGCCGCCCGCAACGACGTCGTCCACCTGCTCGTCCACGTGCACCTGGTGGTCGTCGGTGCGTTGTTCGTCTGGCCCCTGGTCGGCGTCGACCCCGTGCCCCGACGGCCAGGGCACGGCGCCCGCCTGCTCATCGTCTTCGCGTCGGTCCCGTTCCACGCCTTCGTCGGGGTCGCGCTGTTGTCGGCGACGACGACGATCTTCGACGCCTACCCGTCCCTCGACGATCAACGACGGGCCGCAGGGCTCCTCTGGGGTGCCGGTGAGCTCTTCACCCTGGCCGTCGCCGCGGTCGTGTTCCGCGACTGGTACCGAGCGGAGCAGCGGGCCGCGGTCCGGCACGACCGTCGGGCCCCACGGACCGGCACCCCGAGCTGACGGCACGGGCTGGCGGCACGGGCGGGCGGCACGGGCTGGCGGCACGGGCTGGCGGTACGGCTCAGTCGGCGAGTCGGGCGAAGGCCGCGGGAACGTCGCTCGGGCCGGCCAGCACGGCGAACCGGGCGCCGACGGCCCGGGCGAACGCCTCGGCATCCGCGCTGTCGTCGGCCGGCGCGATGACGTGGATCTCGTCCAGGGCACCGGCCTCGACCTCCGGCGCGGTGCCCTGCGTGGGCCGGCAGTCCGAGAGCAGGATGACCCGTCGATGGGTTGCGTTCGACGCCGCCAACTGCGCGGCGGCGATCCGCAACCCGAGGGCCAGATCGGTTGGGCCGAAGCCTCGGAGACGGAAGACGTCCTCGACCACGTCGTCGATCGGTCGGCGCTGGTCCTGTCCCTTGAGGATCATGACCTTCTCACCGAAGGCGAGGATCGAGTAGTCGTCCGGCGCCCGCTCGGCCGTGGCCGCAGCCGCCACGGCGGCAGCAGCCAGTCGTGCCCCGCTCATCGAGCCGGAGCGGTCGACGAGGAGGCACAGTGCCGTGTCCGGTCGCGCCCAGGCCCGGACCGACAGCTCGTCGGTCGACGGCGCCGCCCCCGCAGCAGAGGCCAGCTGGATCGCGTCGATCGACGAGTCGAGATCGAGGTCTCCGCCGGTCTCGTCCATCGCCATCGTCTTCATCCGCCCCGTCCCCCGCCGACGCGTCGCGTCGGCGCGCGCGACGTCGACCACGATGCGCCCGGCCAGACGGCGGGCGAGGGACCGGAGCTTCTCGTCGGTGGCCCCGGTCATGTCGGCGAGCAGGGCCAGTGTCTCGTCGGGGCGCTCGGCCAGCGACTCCTCGACCGCCGACTCGTCGAGCACACCGAGGTCGGGCGAGACGGAGTCGAAGTCGTCGTGCCGACCGAGCTCCCGACGGGAGGTGGTCTTGCGCGACTCCTCGGTCAGCTGCTCCTGGGTGGCGGCTTCGTCGAGGGTCCGTTCACGGTCGTCGTTGCCGTCGCCCCCGAGGAGGCTCGTGCTTTTCCCGCGCTCTCCCGCTGCTCGTCGGTGAGCTCGACCGAGGTCGCCCACGCGATCCAGAGCTCGTCGATGATGTCTTCGGGTGTCCGCTGGCAGCTCTCGTGTACCCGGATCCGTCCCGACAACGCCATGCGCGCGGCGTCGAGCGCGACCTCGTCGTCGGTCACGGCAGAGCCGCGCAGGGAGGCGAGTTCGCCGGCGATCAGGACCAGGTCGATGGCACCGCGCACCGACGAGCCGATACGGATGTCGGGATGGTCCCGTGTGGCCCGCACCACGTCGACCGCTCGGCGGACGAAGTCGGGGGCATCGACCGTGGTCTCGCCGAGCACGATCGCGAGTTCGTCGTCAGCCGACTGGTAGCCCATGGCGACGCGGCTGACACGGTCGTAGACCGCGCCGCTGATGCGGGCGGTGCCGACAGCGTCGTACGGGTTCATCGCGGCGACCATGCGGAACCCGTCCGCGGCCACGATCCGGCCGAGGCGGGGGACGGTGAGCTCCCCCTCGGACATCACGGTGATGAGGAGGTTGAGTGTCTCCTCCGGGACGCGGTTGATCTCCTCGACGTAGAGGAGGCCGCCCTCCCGCAACGCCCGGACCAGCGGGCCGTCGACGAAGACGTCGGCGGTGTAGCCGTCGGTGAGGATCCGGGCCGGGTCGAAGTGCCCGGCGAGGCGGGCCGGGGTCAACTCGGCGTTCCCCTCGACGAAGACCAGTTCGAGACCCGCCCGGCCGGCGATCGCACGCAGCAGCGTGGACTTGCCGGTTCCGGGCGGACCCTCGAGCAGGACGTGCCGTGCTGCGGCGAGCGCGGCGGTGACCAGTTCGAGCTCCCGTCGTCGACCGACCACCTCGACGGCGGCACTCTCGACGAGTTCTCGGTTGAATGAGGTGGCAGTCATGGGTGAGGCGAAGCCCCGCGGGACCGGCCGGCGTCGGGAGCGCCAGCGAGCAGCCGGCAGCGAGACGACGGTCGAAGAGCCCGCTGGGGCTCGAGCCGGAGT
>JBFIHN010000337.1:0-4124 GCA_041601775.1 Acidimicrobiales bacterium | reverse complement strand
GCGGCCGGGTCGGCAGGCGTCGGGTGGTCGACGTCGATGGTGAGCGTCGTCACGACCACGAGAGCGACGAATGCGACCGTGACCCCCGCACCGAGACGAGTCAGACGATCCACCAGGCAAGTGTGGAACAATCCGCGTATGGGATTCCATCATCTGGCGTTCGCTGCCAAGGACATGGCTGCCACGCACGCCTTCTACGCCGACGTGCTCGGCTTCGAGCTGGTGAAGGCGATCGCCGCCCCCACCGACAAGCCCGACGGCTGGGCGAAGCACCTCTTCTACCGGACCGGCGACGGCGACGGCGACGCCGGGATGATCGCGTTCTGGGAGATCCACGACGACCGGATGGAGGGCAACGACACCGCCATCTCGACCGGTCTGGGGTTCGAGCCGTGGGTCAACCATCTGGCGTTCGCGGCCAGCGATCTCGCCGACATCGAGTTCCGCAAGCGGCAGTGGCTCGGTGCGGGCATCGACGTGATGGAGATCGACCACGGGTTCTGCGTCAGCATCTACACCATGGACCCCAACGGGATCCTGGTCGAGTTCTGCACCGACACCGCCCCCTACACCCAGGCCGACCGCGACGCTGCGCTGGCGATCCTGCGCGACGAGACCCCCGAGCTCGAAGCGCCGCCCGTTCCGACGTTCCACTCGGCCGCGGAGTTCGCCGCCGCTCCGGCCTGAGCGTCGCGTTGCCCGCGACCGACGGCGAGACCGGACCAGACCGGGACGCCGGACCAGACCGGGACGCCGAACCAACGGTCATCGGATGGCGGGAGTGGGTCCATCTGCCCGACCTGGCCCCCGACGACGCCATCAAGGCCAAGATCGACACCGGCGCGCGCACCTCGGCGATCCACGCGTGGGACATCGAGCACGTCCAGCGCGACGGTCAGGCCTGGGTGCGCTTCTCGCTCCACCCGCGCCAACGTGACGACGACCATGTCGTGACCGCCGAGGCCCGCCTGGTCGAAGAGCGCGAGGTCCGCTCGTCGAACGGCGAGATCGAGAACCGCTGCGTGGTGTCGACGACGCTCGTGCTCGGTGACGAGCAGTGGCCGATCGAGCTGACGCTCACCAAGCGGGACCAGATGGGCTTCCGGATGCTGCTCGGCCGGACGGCGATGGCCGGGCGTCTGCGGGTCGATCCCGGCCGGTCCTATCGGTGTGGCGGCGATCGTCACGGACCTGCGCGTTAGGTTCCGGATCGATGCGCATCGCTCTGCTCTCCCGGAACGCCAACCTGTACTCCACGACCCGACTGAAGGAAGCGGCCGAGGAACGCGGGCACGAGGTCCGGGTCATCGACTACCTGCGCTGCGTGATGGACATCACGTCACACCGGCCCAACATCCGCTACGCCGGCTCGCCGCTCGAGGGCTTCGACGCCATCATTCCCCGTATCGGCGCGACCCACACGTTCTACGGCACCGCCGTCGTCCGCCAGTTCGAGATGATGAACGTGTTCCCCACCAACGAGAGCCAGGGCATCTCGCGCTCGCGCGACAAGCTCCGGTCGCTCCAGTTGCTGTCCCGCAACGGCATCGGCCTCCCCGTGACCGGGTTCGCCCACTCGACCAAGGACATCGACGGTCTCATCGAACTGGTCGGTGGCGCACCGCTGATCGTCAAGCTCATCGAGGGCACGCAGGGCGTGGGCGTGGTCCTGGCCGAGACCAAGAAGGCGGCCGAGTCGGTCATCGCCGCGTTCCGTCAGCTCGACGCCAACATCCTCGTACAGGAGTTCATCAAGGAAGCCGGTGGCGCCGACATCCGGGCGTTCGTCGTCGGCGGCCGCGTGGTGGCCTCGATGCGTCGACAGGGTGCACCGGGCGAGTTCCGGTCGAACCTCCACCAGGGTGGCTCGGCCGAGAAGATCAAGCTCACGCCCGAAGAGCGGTCGACGGCGGTGCGAGCAGCCAAGACCATGGGACTCAACGTCTGCGGCGTCGACATGCTCCGGTCGAACCACGGTCCGGTGGTGATGGAGGTCAACTCGTCGCCCGGCCTCGAGGGCATCGAGGACACGACCGGCATCGACGTCGGCGCCAAGGTGATCGAGTTCATCGAGAAGAACGCCCGGCCCGGTCGCACGAAGACCGCCGCCAGGGGCTGATCCTCCGTCCGGGGTCAGATCACGTCGCCTGCGGTACGCCCAGCAGCCGCTCGGCCAGCAGGATCGGCAGCACCTCGGACGCCGGGAGCGGCGCCCCGAACAGGTTGCCCTGCCCGAGCTGGCATCCGAGCGCGCGCAACGCCGCCAGCTCGTCCGGGTGCTCGATCCCCTCGGCGACCGCGGACGCACCCAACGTCGACGCGAGGTCGACGATGCTGCGGGCCACCACGCTCTCGTGGCCCCGCAACAGCGAGACGAAGCTCCGGTCGATCTTGAGCTGCCCGACCGGGAGCGTCTGGAGGATGCGCAGGGACGACTGACCGGTGCCGAAGTCGTCGAGTGCGATCTCGACACCCCGCGCCGCGAGCGACCGGAGCCGGCCCTGGGCGGTCTCGGCCCCTGCCGTGAGGACACCCTCGGTGATCTCGAGTTGGAGGAGGGTCGGATCGGTCGCGTGCCGCGCCAGTGCGGCGTGGACCACCTCCTCGAAGTCGTCGTGGAGGAACTGTCGGGCCGAGACGTTGACCGAGAGCGCGAAACCCTCGACCCCCAGCTCGCGCCACGTCGCGAGATCACCGAGCGCGATGTCGAGGACCTCGGCGCCGAGCGGGACGATCAGTCCCGTCTCCTCGGCGACGTCGAGGAAGTCGCCGGGACGGAGCGGGCCCCGCGTCGGACTCTCCCAGCGGACGAACGCCTCGATCCCCACGATGCGTTCGGTGGCCAGCTCGACGATCGGTTGGTAGTGGACGTCGAGGGTCCGCTCGCGGATCGCCGTGTCGAGTTCGGACGCGAGTTCGAGCCGGTCGTGGACGACCTCGTGCATTCTCGACTCGTACTGCACGACCTGCCGGGTGCCGGCCTTGGCCCGGTACATCGCCAGATCGGCCCGGCGGAGGAGGTCGTCGGAGGTCGCCACATCGTCGGTGCACGCGGCGACACCGGCCGAGGCGGCGATGCGAACGATGACGTCGCTCCCCAGCGACATCGGTGCCCCCACCGCGTCCACCACCCGCTGCACCAGCTCGACGAGACCCTGGTCATCGGGGATGTCCTCGAGGAGGATGGCGAACTCGTCGCCACCCAGCCGGGCGGCGGTGTCCCCACCGCGCAGGCATCCGGTGATCCGTTCGGCCACGGTACGCAGCGCCTGGTCGCCGGCAGCATGACCGAAGTTGTCGTTGAGGGCCTTGAACTCGTCGAGGTCGACGAAGACCACCGCCGGTGCATGATCGGACGGGCTGCGTCGGGCCCGCATCGCCCGATCGAGACGGTCCCGGAACAACGCTCGGTTGGCGAGGCCGGTCAGACCGTCGTGGAATGCCTGGTGCCGCAGCTGCCGTTCGAGTTCGACCCGGCTCGAGATGTCGCGGACGGTGATCACGATGCCGCGCACGTCGCTGCTGTCGAGCAGGTTGGCACCGGTCATCTCTCCGTCGATCTCGGTGCCGTCGCCACGGACGAAACGCAGCGCGGCCGACGCGGAGTTCCGCGCGTCGAGCGACTGGACGTTGGCGAGGAACGACGAGATGTCGGACGCGTGGTCGGGTGCGACCAGGTCCTGTACCGACATGCCGACCACGTCGACGGACCATCGGCCGAGCACACCCGTCACCGACGGTGCGGCGTAGCGGATGGTGCCCGCCGCGTCGACGATGAAGATCGCGTCGGACGAGAACTGGACAAGCGCCTGGAAGCGACCCAGGTCCCGTCGTTCGGCGACCTCTGCGTCCAGGGCGATCTGTCGAGCGGCGACGCCGGCGAGCGCGGCCATCTCGCCGATGGCGGCGACGGCGTCGTCGGTGATCCGTCGGGGCGACGCAACGACGAGGACCAGACCCGAGTCGGCACCGCAGACCAGGGCCACGGCCTCGCCACGGGGCAGTTCGAGCGATCGTGGCCGCAGATCCGACAGTTCGACCGCGGCGAGGATGCGCCGCAGGTCGCGGGCGGCGCCATCGGCGAGTCCTGGCGGATCACCCGTCGGCACCACCGGGACGAGGGC
>JBFIHN010000336.1:0-4128 GCA_041601775.1 Acidimicrobiales bacterium | reverse complement strand
TTCTTCACGATCGGCTACGAGGTGTCGGTGGCCTCGACCTACTGGGGATCGCAGCCCGAGCTGATGGAGGTCGTCGCGCTCGCCCAGACAGGGGCCATCTCGAGCCACATCCAGACCTTCGCACTCGATGACGCGCCTGCGGTCTACGAGTCGCTGCAGGCGGGCACGCTCACCGGGCGGGCAGTCATCGTCCCCTGACATCGTCCCCTGACATCGTTCTCGGAGGTACGGAGCAATGCCCAACGGCGTACTGCAGTGGCTCGACACCGACCGCGGTGTGGGCCGGGTGCTGGGCAACGGACGCAGATACGCGGTGCGTGTCGGCGACGTCGACACCAAGGCTCGGCATGCAGGAGCCCGGGTCCACTTCGACGTGGACCACTCCGCCGACGGCGACGCCGCCACGAACGTCGTCCTCCGCGAGGGCACTCGCGTGTCGCCCGGTCAACGCCGCTTCGGCGACCTGGTCGGCGCCCGCACACGCGAGACCAAGGCCGACGTCCACAGCGCCGAACTCACCATCGGCCGCGACCGCGTGCGCCACCCGATGCGGGTGGCGCAGTGGTGGGCCGAACACCTCACCGCGGGTGCCATCGACGACGCGATCCGGCTCTACGCGCCGACCGCCGTCCTCCACATCGCAGGCGACATCGCGGTCGGACCGGACCGGATCCGGTCCCGGCTGCTCTCGACGCCGGTCTTCGGCAGCGGGGTCGGACCGGAGGCGGTCGAGGGCAGCGGCGACGCCCTACGGGTCCGCTGGGCCGCGATCGACGACGACGGTGACCCCATCGAGAGTCACCTGGTCGTCGAGCACGGCGAGATCGTGGAGCAGTGGCACGGTGCCGTACGGACGACCATCGACGCACCGACCGGACGCAGTCCGATCGCCCTGTCGGTCGAAGGTCGTGTCCCGGCCGCCCAGCGGAGCGAAGCGCTCGACCGGGTCACCCGAGCCACGCAGTCCCTGTCCGAGCCGGTGCACCATGTCGCCATCCGACTCGAGTGGCTCGCCGACCCGGGACGCGAGCGCCGGGCTCGTGCCCGGGCGACGCGCGACGTCGGCGGCGACACGATCCGGGCGAGTGTGCGGGGCCAGACGATGACGGAGGCCATCGACCTCCTCGAAGCCAGGCTCGTGGAACGCATCCGGCATCGTTCCAACATCCGTACGACGCTCCGCCGGCGCGGTCCCACCAGTGGACCGGGCGAGTGGCGCCACGGGGACCGACCCGGCGGCCGCGGCCGTGAACCGTCCGTCGCTGCGGAGGACCGAGCCGTGGTGCGACGTCCCACGTGGTCGGCAGAGCCCTCCACGCTCGACGAAGCGGTCTTCGACCTCGAGGCCCTCGACCTCGAGTTCCTGCTCTTCGTCGACCTGGCATCGGGGATGGACGCGGTCGTGCACCGCAACCCCGACGGGTCGTACGCCGTGCGCTTCAGCAGGGATCTCGGCGACGAGCAGACCGTCGCCAGCGTGGCAGCCGTGACGGTCGACCACTCGCCGACGCCCCACATCACGCTCGACGAGGCCCGCGAGCATCTCGACGGCGAAGGCCGTGGATGGGTCTTCTTCCACGACGTCGTCAGCAACCGTGGCGCGGTCCTGTACCGCCGCGACGACGGCCACGACGGTCTCATCACACCACGCATCGACGCACCCACCGCATGAGCCGGGCGACGCCGTGGAGGTGACCTTCTGGGGAGCAGCGGAGACGGTGACCGGTTCGCGGTTCGTCGTCGACACCGACGAGGCGCGGGTGCTCGTCGACTGCGGCCTGTTCCAGGGCATCAAGAACCTGCGGAAGCGGAACTGGGAGCCCTTCCCGATCGATCCCGCCTCGATCGATGCCGTGGTCTTGACCCACGCGCACATCGACCACAGCGGCTACCTGCCCCGCCTCGTACGCGACGGATTCGACGGACCCATCCACTGCACGGACTCCACCGCAGCGCTGGCCGACATCATGCTGCTCGACAGCGCGCACCTCCACGAAGAAGACGCCCGCTACTTCAACAAGCGCGGCACGTCGAAACACCATCCCGCGCTGCCCCTCTACACCACCGTCGACGCGCAGCGGACGATCGACCGACTCGAACCCCACGACTGGAGCGACACCGCCACGGTCGCTCCCGGGGTGACGGTGCGCTTCCGTCGGGCCGGGCACATCCTCGGAGCGGCGTCGGTCCACGTGTCCGACGGTGACCGCTCGGTGCTGTTCTCCGGCGATCTCGGCCGGAGCGACGACTGGGTCATGCACGCGCCGGAACCACCGCTCGAGGCCGATCTCCTCGTGATCGAATCCACCTACGGCAACCGAGTCCACGCAACGGAGGATCCCCGGGAGGTGCTCGCAGACGTGATCACCAGGACCGCAGCCCGAGGCGGCACCGTCCTCGTCCCCGTGTTCGCCGTCGGCCGCGCCCAGACCGTGTTGCACCTCGTCACCCAGCTGGGGAAGGCAGGGCGCATCCCCGACCTGCCGATCTACCTGAACAGCCCCATGGCGGTCGACGTCACCGAGGTGTTCCTCGCCGCCGGAGACGACCACCGCCTCGGCGACGACGAGCTGGCGGCCATGAGCCGCAGCGTGCGGCTGGTCAGGACCGTCGAGGAGTCGAAGGCACTCGTGGCCGGACGGGGACCCAAGATCGTCCTGGCCGCGAGCGGGATGCTCAGCGGCGGCCGGGTGCTCCACCACCTCCTCGAAGAGGCACCGGACCACCGCAGCACCATCGTCCTCACCGGCTTCCAGGCCGCGGGCACCCGGGGCGAGGCGCTCGTCAACGGCGCCCGATCGCTGCGGGTGTTCGGCGAGAACGTGGCCGTCCATGCCGACGTGGTCGTGGTCGACACCCTCTCCGCCCACGCCGACAGCGACGACCTCGTGCACTGGGCTCGGTCGAGTCCGTCGCCTCCAGGGAACGTGATGGTCGTCCACGGTGAAGCGAGCGCGAGCGATGCGCTCCGCTCGCGGATCGAGCACGAGGTCGGCTGGCCGGCCGCCGTGGCCGTGCACGGACAACGCGTCGTCGTCTGACCGCGGGACCTTGGGCCCTACCGCAACGACCACCGTCGGCCCACGATGGATCCGTATCCGACCGCAGGACGAACCCACCGGTCCCGGGAAGAGGAGACGAACGACATGCAGGTACGAGATCAGGTGCGCCGGAACGGCATCACGATCACCGCCGACGAGACGGTCCATCACGCCGCGATGGTGATGGAGGAAGCGGGCGTCGGGTCGTTGGTGGTCGTCGACCAGGATTCGGTGGTCGGCATCGTGACCGACCGCGACCTGGTGCGACGGGCCATGGCCAAGTCCCTGGCACCCGAGGCGCGTGTCGACGGCGTCATGACCGCTCCGGTCGTGACCATCGACGCCGACGACGACGTACGGACCGCGTATGAGCGCTTCCGCGAGCACCCGATCCGGCGGCTCGTGGTGACCGCCGGCGACGAGGTCGTCGGCGTCCTCACCATCGACGACCTGTTGATCAACATCAGCTCGCATCTCGCCGACCTCGCGATCCCCATCACCGCCGAGACGGTCTTCGGTCAACGCGACCCGGCGGTCCCTGCAGTCAGCTGAACGAGGGGGCCTGATGGCCGACAAGCCCGATCCCATCGCGTGGTTCGAGGACCTCACGATCGCTGACGTCGACGAAGCCGGGGGCAAGGGGGCGAACCTCGGGGAGATGACCGGTGCCGGTCTCCCGGTGCCATCGGGCTTCGTGATCACCGCCTCGGCGTATCTCGACGCCATGGCCGACGGCGGCGCCCGCCACACGCTGACCGAGGCGTTCGCCGACGCCACCAGGGAGGTCGACGACCCGGCCCGGCTGACCGACGCTGCCGCCCAACTACGCAAGACGGTCCGCAGGGCCGGGATCACCGACGACCTCCGCGAGCACATCGTCGCGGCCTACCGGCGCATGGGTGACGACGTCCCGGTCGCGGTGCGCTCCTCCGCGACCGCCGAGGACACCGCAGGCACCTCCGTCGCCGGCATGCACGAGACGTTCACCGACGTCGTCGGCGCCGAGCAGTTGCTCGAGCGGGTGACGGACTGCTGGGCCTCGCTCTACGGCGAGCGCGTCATCGCCTATCGAGCGAGCCAGGGGATG
>JBFIHN010000335.1:0-4136 GCA_041601775.1 Acidimicrobiales bacterium | reverse complement strand
TCGAGCGGTCGACCGGGGCCGTCGCCGTGCCAGAACGGCATCTTGCCGGGCACGCCCGGTGCCGGGGTCACGATCACGCGCTCGAAGGTGATCTCCTCGATCCGCCACGTCGATGCACCCAGCAGGAAGGTCTCGCCCGCCCGCGATTCGTAGACCATCTCCTCGTCGAGTTCGCCGACGCGGGTGCCGTCGGGGAGGAACACGCCGAAGAGCCCGCGGTCGGGGATGGTGCCCGGGTTGGTGACGGCCAGACGCTGGGCGCCGGCGCGGCCGCGCACCATCGAGTCGGTCCGGTCCCACACGATGCGCGGCCGGAGCTCGCTGAACTCCTCGGACGGGTACCGGCCGCCGAGGAGGTCGAGACAGGCGGTGAGGACGTCGTCGGAGAGCGAGGCGAAGTTGGCCGACCGGCGGATCATGCGGGTGAGGTCGTCGAGCTTCCACTCGTCGAGCGCGCAGGCGGCGACGATCTGCTGGCAGAGGACGTCGAGCGGGTTGCGGGGGTAGCGGGTGGTCTCGACCAGGCCGTCGTGCATCTGTTTGACCACGACCGCGGCCTCGAGCAGGTCTTGGCGGTGCTTGGGGAACAGCTTTCCCCGGCTCGGTTCGCCGACCTGGTGTCCGGCGCGGCCGATGCGCTGCAGTCCGGACGACACGCTGCCGGGCGACTCGACCTGGATCACGAGGTCGACGGCGCCCATGTCGATGCCGAGCTCGAGCGACGACGTGGCGACCAGGCCCTTGAGCCGGCCCGACTTGAGCTCGTCCTCGATCTGGAGACGACGCTCCCGCGAGATCGACCCGTGATGCGCCTTCACGAGCTCGGGCGGCGGGCCGTCGTCGACACCCTCGGCGGCATCGTAGGAACGGCCCATCGCTCCCACGCCGTCGCCGGCGGTGGCCGTCGCCTCGTCGTGGGCGAGCTCGTTGAGCCGAGCCGCCAACCGTTCCGCCAACCGGCGGGCGTTGACGAAGATCAACGTCGAGTTGTGCTCCTGCACGAGCTCGAGCAGCCGCGGGTGCATCGACGGCCAGATGCTCCGGCGCACCGGCCCCGCAGCAGCGGGCCCGCTCACCGGCTCCTCGATCACCTGGCCGAGTTGACCCATGTCGTCGACCGGGACGATCACCTCCACGTCGAGTTCCTTGCGCATGCCGGCATCGATGATCGAGACCGGCCGCCACGACCCGTCGTCGGCCCGGCCGCCCAGGAACGCGGCGATCTCCTCGAGGGGCCGCTGCGTGGCCGACAGCCCGATGCGCTGCGGGGCCGTACCGCCGTTCTGCTCGATCCAGGTGACCAGGCGTTCCAACGACACGCTGAGATGGGCCCCCCGCTTGGTCTTGGCGACCGAGTGGATCTCGTCGACGATCACGGCCTCGACGCCCATCAGGGTCTCGCGCGCCGCCGAGGTCAACAGGAGGTAGAGCGACTCGGGAGTGGTGATGAGGATGTCCGGCGGGTTCCGGACCAGCTTCCGACGCTCGTCGCTCGGCGTGTCGCCGGAGCGGAGCCCGACCGTCGGCTCGGTGTAGGGCACCCCGAGCCGGTCGGCGGCGAGACGGATGCCCTGGATGGGGGCTCGCAGGTTCTTCTCGACGTCGACGGCCAGGGCGCGCAGGGGCGAGATGTAGAGGACGCGGGTCCGGTGCGTGCGTTCCTCCGGCGGTGGTGTCGACGTCAGCCGGTCGATCGCCCACAGGAACGCCGACAGGGTCTTGCCGCTGCCGGTCGGGGCCAGGATCAGGCTGTGGTCGCCGTTGGCGATGGCCGGCCACCCCTGTTCCTGGGGTGGGGTCGGGGCCGGGAACGAGGTCTCGAACCACGCGCGCACGGCAGGTGAGAACTGCTCGAGCGCGGGAGAACCGGACATCCGCAGGAACGGTATCGGCCGTCCGTGACCGTCGGACGGTAGTGTGACTGAACGTTCATTCACTCTCCGAGGAGCATCCATGTCCTGGTCCATCGCTGACATCCCCGATCAGACCGGACGCGTCGCCGTCGTCACCGGCGCCAACGGCGGCCTCGGCCTCGAGACCGCCGAGGCGCTCGCCGGCAAGGGCGCCCACGTGGTCATGGCGGTCCGCAACCAGGACAAGGCGGCGGCGGCCCAGACCCGGATCCTCAACGCCCACCCGACGGCATCGCTCGAACTCGTCGCCGTCGATCTCGGCAACCAGGACTCGGTGAAGGCAGCCGCCGACACCATCACCACGGCGCACCCCGAGATCCACCTGCTGGTCAACAACGCCGGGCTGATGGCGATGCCCGAACGCAAGACCGACGACGGTTTCGAGATGCAGTTCGGCGTCAACCATCTGGGCCACTGGACCTTCACCGCCGGACTCCTCCCCTCCCTGTTGCGCGCCGACGCCGCCGGCCACGACGTCCGGGTCGTCACCGTCACGAGCGTCGCCCGCTTCATGGGCACCGCGGTCGACGCCGCCAACCCCCATCTCGAGGGCAGGTACAACGCGTGGACTTCCTACGGTCAGGCCAAGCTGTCGAACTACTACTTCGGCCTCGGACTCCAGCGGGCCTTCGACGACGCCGGCGTCGGCGTGACCAGCCTCCTCGCCCATCCGGGACTGTCGCACACCGATCTGCAGTCGCACACCCAGGCCGAGGGTGGTGGCGGCATCATCGGCGCCGTGTCCGACAAGCTCGCGGCCGTGGCCGGCATGAAGCCGGCCGACGGCGCCCGCATGCAGCTCCGCGCCGCGACCGACCCGTCGGCGCACGGCGGTGAGCTCTACGGACCGCTCTTCGGCAGCAACGGACCGGCCGTCAAGCGACCGGTGCTCCGCACGCTCGGCCTGGCCGGCAAGGTCGCGACCCTGTGGGAGGTCTCCGAGCGCGAGACCGGCGTGGCGCTCGACGTGGACGCGGTCAAGGCGTCCCTCGACTCGTGAACCCACCGGCCACCGTCGACCGGGCGGCCGCGATCCGCTCGGCGGTCGTGCGTCTCGTCGCCCGCCAGGGATTCCACGGCGCGTCGATGGCCGCGATCGCACGCGAGGCGGGCGTCGCCACCGGCACGGCCTACGTGCACTACCAGTCGAAGGACGACCTCGTGCTCGCCACCTACGTCGAGGTCAAGGACGACCTCGGACGCGCAGCGACCCGTGGCCTGCGACCCGGCGACCCCGAGACGGTGTTCCGGCAGCTGTGGTTCGGGGTCCACGACCACCTGGCCGAGGAGCCCGACCGGGCACGCTTCCTCCTCCAGGTCGACACATCGCCCTACGCGAACGACGCCCACGCGCGATCGATGGACCAGTCGGGCGACGGCCTGGTCGACGCCGCAGCCAGCGCGGGGATCCTCGACCGTTTCGCGCCGCTCCCCCTGCTGGTGCTCTTCGACCTGGCGCTCGGTCCGGCGGTCCGACTGGTCGCCTCGGGGAAACGCCTCGACGGCACGGGCATGGAGTCGCTGTGCAACGCGTGCTGGCGGGCGGCCACCGTCTGATCGCGCACCGGCACCCCGATACCCTCACCGCCCGATGCATCCCGAACTGACGCTCCGGTTGACGACCTGGTCGAAGGAGGAGCCGGACGACGGCTGGCGCTCGCTGCGCACGGTCGCCCAGGCGGCCGATGCCGCCGGCGTCGACCGCCTGGTGATGTCGGACCACGTCGTCATGGGCGAGAACCTCGAGGCCTACGGCGACCCGGCGCGGGGCGGGCAGACCGGTGGTCGCCAACCCACCGGGCCCGACGGCCACTGGCTCGACCCGCTCGCGGTGATCGCGCATCTGAGCGCGCTCACCGAGCGTGTCCGGTTCGGGACCAACATCCTGCTCGCCGCGCTCCGACGCCCGGTCGTCCTGGCCGGGCAGTGCGCCACCATCGACGTGCTCAGCGGCGGACGCCTGGATCTCGGTGTCGGCGTCGGCTGGCAACGCGAAGAGTACGAAGCGGCCGGGCTCGCCTACGCCGACCGCGGTCGGCTGCTCGACCACACCCTCGACGTGTGCCGGACGCTGTGGACCCAGGACTCCGCGAGCCACGACTCCGACGAACTGCGCTTCGCTGGCATCCACCAGCAGCCGAAGCCGGTCCAGGCCGGTGGCGTCCCGATCTGGGTCAGCGGCACGATCAACCCACGAGCGATGCAGCGGTTGGCCCGCTTCGG
>JBFIHN010000334.1:0-4138 GCA_041601775.1 Acidimicrobiales bacterium | reverse complement strand
GGTCGACCATGGCCTTCGCCCCCGACGGCACCGGTGCCGGTGAGGCGTTCGCCAACGTCAGCCGGGCGATGACCGCTCGGCGCGACAAGCTCCGCAAGCGCGAGGCGTACGACGTGGCCGACTTCTACGAGGGCGACAAGGCGGCCGAAGCCGATCGTCGGCGACGCGACCGATGACGCTGACCGCGCTCAGCCGGCGAAGGTCGGCTGGGCGACGGTGGGGGTCGCGGCAGCGGGAGCGAGGGACCCCGTGTCCGCGTCGACGTCCTCGCCAGGCGTCGCCTCTTCCTCAGGCTCTTCCTCGGACTCCACGACGGTCACGGTGAGGGTCGCGGAGTCGGTGCTCTCGTCGTTGTCGGTGAGGGTGGCGACCCACGGACATCAGCCGGCTGCCTCCCAGAGGCCGTGGGCGAGGGCGCTGACGGTGTCGGGGAGGGCAAGTTTCGAGCGCCAGTCGGTGGGGATGCCCGACTCGCCCCAGAAGGCGCCGGCGAGTTGGCCGCAGATGGCGGCGGTGGTGTCGGCGTCGTCGCCGAGGTTGGCGGCGGCGAGGACGGCGTCGCGGTAGCTGTCGGATCGGGCGAAGGCCCAGAGGCTGGCTTCGAGTGCGGCGGCGCAGTAGCCCGTGCCCTTGATCTCGGGCGGTTCCTTGGTGCGGTACGAGCCGTCGACGATGGCGCGGACCTCGGGATGGAGGTCGAGGTCGGCGAACCGTGCGGGGTCGAGGATCTCGTCCTCGGTGCCGCCGCCGATGGCCACGGCGATCATGGTCCCGTAGACCTGGCAGCACTGGACGGGGCGGTCGGCAGGATGGGTCGTGCGCGACGACTCGGCCGAGCGCTCGCCAGCGAGCGCGGTGTCGGCGGCCCATCGCATGGGCACGGGTGCGAGGCGCATGAGCGAACCGTTGGCCGCGGCATCCTGGTCGACGACGCGCGCCGTGACGGTCTGTTCGTTCTTCCACCGCAGGATGGCCTTGGTGGTGGTGATGCCGATGTCGAAGCAGACGCCGGTCGAGCTCAGGTGTCCGTCCTTCCACCACCGGTGGTAGCGGGTGAGCTGGTCGGCGGGGTCGAGGTCGCCGCCGGACTCGATGATCGACTCGGCCAGGCACAGGGCCATCGACGTGTCGTCGGTCCACTGGCCGGTGGTCAGCCCGAACGGGCCGCCGCCGACCATGTCGTCGATGGGCTGGAAGGTGCCGGGGCGCTTGAACTCGAGCGTCGTACCGACGGCGTCGCCGGCGGCGAGGCCGACGAGGGCTCCACGGAATCGGTCACGGTCCAGCTGCATGCGCAGACCGTACGGGTCAGGCGTGACCAGCCACCACGAGCTCCTCGTAGGCGCCGGCGAGGTCGTACAGCGCCTGCTTGCCGTCGCCCTGGAACGACGAGCCGTGCATGATGGCCAGCGTCGTGGGTTCGAGGTCGCCGAGCGAACGCAGGATCGAGCCAGTGGCGGGCGTGAGGGACGCGGTGCCGAACATGGCCTCGGCGGCCATGGCTGCACCGACGACGTCGCCGGTCGTCACCGCCGGGGGTGCGCCGACGTGCGACAGGAGATCGCCGCACAGCAGGGTCCCGGTCGTCTCCTCGAACAGGACCTGGGCTTCCCAGCCGTGGGGCACGTGGGGGGTGGAGATCTGGCGGAGGCGCTTCCCGCCGATGTCGAGCACCTCACCTTCCTCGAGGGCCCGAGGCGGGCGGTCGCACATGTCGTTGAGGGAGATGTCACAACCCAACGCGCCGTGCGCGACCTCGGCGTCGGGCGCGGCGGTGAGCCACATGTTCATCGAGCCGCACTCGTCGGCCTCGACGTGACCGAAGGTGATCCAGCGGAGCGACTCGACCGGCGTGACCGTCGCGACGGCCTCGGCGACGAGGGGGTACATCCCTCGCATCCCCGTGTGGAACAGGAGGGGCTCGTCTCCCATCACGAGGAACTGGTTGAAGGTGAACCCCTCGGGGCTCACGTCCGGGATCCACGTCGAGATCCGGAAGATGTCGTCGGCGATCTCGTTGACTTCTGGGTGCATGGGTTCCATGCCCCCGATGGCGTTCACCCGGGACCGGTCTCGTTCACTCCCGACTGAACGATCCACCGGATGTCGGCGAGATCACCCGGGTCCTGAACTCCGGGGTCGTGGATGCAGTAGCGGCCGGTGCGGATCGACCGGTCGAGCGACGCGCCGGCAGCGGGATGCGTTTCGCAGACGGTGGTGATGGCCGAGCGGATGGCCCGGGTCACGTTCAAGCGGGCGCGTTCTGCCGCTGACGAGGCACGCCGGCTGCGCCCACCGAGTCCGAAGGCCTGGGCCAACTGCTGCACCAACTGGTCGTGTTCGGCCTGCAGCTGTTCGGCCTCGTCGAGCATGTCGCTGTCGAGGGCGTCGTCGATCCGTGCTCGCAGCGCCTCGACCCGTCGGCGGTACGCGGTCCGGGCGGTGGTGTCGAGGACCTCGCCGGCGTCGCCGATCGCCCGCCGATCGATGTCGCCGACGCCTTCGATGCGGTCGACGAGGTCGAGGACGTGCCGCTCGGTTCCCGATGCGGCGAGCAACTCGGCGAGGTAGCGCAGTCCCTTGGTGTCGCGCAGACGGACTTCGGTGCCGTCGAGGGCGAGCGTCCACCACTTGTCACTTCGGTGGAGCGACGCGGTGCGTGGCGCCGGGCGGCGCGCGGCCTGCGACAGGCGGTCGAACAATGCCTGGTCGGCGGGGTCGAGGACGACGTCGAGGTCGGCCAGCGCGGCCGTTGCCGCGTCGGCATCCAGCCTCGCCCCCGCCTGGTCGCCGCGTCCTTCTCGCAGCCGGGCCGACTCGATGAGCAACAGGACCCGTTGGTACGGGGCTCGGCCAGCGCCGGTGCCCGAGGCCCCCAGCGCAGCCAGCGCAGCCTCGACCAGTTCGATCGCCCCGTCGATGTCCCCGGTCGCCACCAGGACCCGGGCCTGGGCCGGCGCACTGCGCGCTCGCAGGATCGGGTTGTCGACGGCGTCGACCCGTCGCGCGAGTCGCGCACGCGCGTCGTCGGCGGCATCGAGGTCACCACGGGCGAGTTCGGCGTCGGCGAGGACGCCGAGCAGCTCGACGGCGCGCAGGTGATCGTCGCCCATGGTGCGCAACCCGCGACGGGCCGCCAGCGCCGCGAGCTCGACGTCACCGCGGCGGAGGTGGAGACGGGCCGCAGGAAGGAAGCCTTCGAACGTCTGCTCGCGGCCGATCAGGAGCATCTCGGCGTCGGCGAGGCGGCCCTGCCTGATACGGAGTTCCGCCAGGAGGACGGACGAGTGGAAGCCCGGTTGACCGGTCGCCTGCGCGAACTCGTCGGACGCGCGCTCGAGCAGCGCCTCGGCCTCGGACCACTGGCCGAGCTCGCACAGGAGGCAGGCATGCACGGTGTCGCAGTGGTTGCTGAGGAAGACGGGAGCGGGCCCGTCGAGGCCGATCAGACCACGGGTGCGCAGGAGGTCACCCCACGACGACGCCCGGTCGAAGTCGGCGCTGTAGTAGCAGGCCGTGAAGAACGAACACGCCGACCTGCCGGCCACGTCGAGGTCGTCGACCGGACCGCACACCAACGCCATCGCCTCGTCGAGCATCGCCATGCCCTCGGCCACCCGCCCCGCCTGCACGTGGGCGAGCCCACCGTCGGCCAAGGCCTTGGTCTCCAGGTTCACGTCACCGAACTGTCGTGCCCGATCGAGCGCCAGGCGAGCACGTGTCAACAGTTCGTCCGGGTCGCCCATGTCGCACCCCATGGCGGCGACGGCGACCCATCCCTGTTCCACGCACGGTGGCTCGTCTCGGAGCATCGCCTCGGCCCGGGCGAACCAGGCACGCCCTGCCGTCAGGTTGCCGAGCCCGTTGGCGTAGACGTCGCCGAGGTGCACACACGCCATGGCGCCTTCTCGTGGCGCACCGACGGCGGCGAAGGCGCGGATCGCGGCCGACAGGTGCGTGATCACGCCCTCGAGATCGAACGACTCGCGGGCCTGCGACGCCGACTCCAACGAGCGGCGAGCCTCCTCGACCGATGGCATCCGCGACAGCCTCGCAGACGCCGGCCGCGGGCGTCAGGCGTCTCCGGTCTCGCGGCCGGCCCGCCACCGGGCGGCCCCCACGACCAGGGCCGCAGCGG
>JBFIHN010000333.1:0-4152 GCA_041601775.1 Acidimicrobiales bacterium | reverse complement strand
TACATCGGGATGGTCTATGCGATCGGCGCGACGTCGACGTCGACGTCCGGCCGCGACGCGTTCCTCGCCGAAGACGACGTCGCGGCCGATCCGGCCGACGTCAGGAGCGGATGAACAGCCCGTCGAACTGGAGCGCCCGCCCGGTCGAGGTGTCCTCCCAGACGTTCTGCGTCAGACCCAGGACCAGTCCGTGATCGGCGAGGCGCTCGATGGTGTCGGTCATGAGCTCCCGTTGGTTCTCGTACATGGCAACCGGGCTGATCTCGATCTCGACCGCAGCCGCCCGGGACAGCGTGTCCGGGGCGCCGTCGAGGACCTCGGCCTCGAATCCCTGGACATCGATCTTCACGAACGGCGCGGAACCGGGCACGTCGGCGAGGACGTCGTCGAGTCGTTGGACGGGGATCTCCTCGCTCGACACGTACTTCGGCGTGCGATCGTCGAGGATCGGGAGGACCGAGCTGTAGAGCGGATCCTCCGACTGGTGCAAGGTCAGGTACCCGGCCGTTGCCCCGGCCGCGAGGCGTTCGCAGTCCCACAACGGGTCACCGGCGGCCGCGCGGGCCAAGGTCGCGAACGTCCGGGAGTCCGGCTCCAGTGAGAGGACTCTTCCCCGGTAGCCGGCCCGCCGGATCGTCTTCACGTAGAGGCCGTCGTTGGCTCCCACGTCGACGACGAGGTCGACCCCGAGCGACTGCATGAGACGCCGTCGGCGAGCGGTGTAGCTCTTGCGATAGGGGGAGAGTTCGATTCCTCCGCGTCGGAGGAGATCGCGCGCGTGATGCTTGAGGCCCATCGGGCAAAACCCATTTCTGACCCCATGTGCGGAACTGAGACGTTAGTTCGTCGTCTTCTCCCGAGGAAGACGAGGCGGTCGCCTGCTCAGGCGGTCAGCTGGTCGTGGACCC
The DNA here is from genome assembly GCA_041601775.1 of Acidimicrobiales bacterium. GTDB lineage: Bacteria > Actinomycetota > Acidimicrobiia > Acidimicrobiales > Salinilacustritrichaceae > Salinilacustrithrix. The sequence continues at coordinate 3,244 of JBFIHN010000333.1, read as the reverse complement.
AGCGGTAGGTCTTCTCCATGCCGTCCTCGAGGGTGATCGACGGCGTCCATCCGAGTTCTTGTCGGATGAGGGAGTTGTCGCTGTTCCGGCCACGGACTCCCTGCGGAGCGTCGAGCTTGTAGTCGCGCTTGAGGGTGATGCCGGCGATCGCCTCGACGATGTCGACGAGTTCGTTGATGGTGACCAGTTGGTCGCTGCCGATGTTGAGGGGCTGGGTGATGTCGCTGGCGGTGAGCCGCAGCGTGCCCTCGAGGCAGTCGTCGATGTAGGTGAAGCTGCGGGTCTGTTCGCCGTCGCCCCAGATCTCGATCCGGTGGTCCCCGCTCAGCACGGCCGAGGCCACCTTGCGGCAGATGGCCGCCGGCGCCTTCTCGCGTCCACCGTCGAACGTGCCCTCGGGCCCGTACACGTTGTGGTAGCGGGCGACGCGGGTGGCGATCCCGAAGTCCTCCTCGAAATGCCGGCACATCCGCTCGCTGAAGAGCTTCTCCCAGCCGTACCCGTCCTCGGGCATCGCGGGATACGCGTCGGCCTCGCGGAGGGCCGTGACATCCGGGCTGGTCTGGTGCTCGGCGGCGTACACGCACGCGGAGGACGAGTAGAACAGGCGTCCCACGCCGGCACGCTGGGCGGCCTGCAACACGTTCGTCGACGTGAGGACGCTGAGCATGCACAGCGCCTTGTTGTTCTCGATGAACCCCATGCCGCCCATGTCGGCGGCCAGGTTGAACACGGTGTCGACCCCGTCCACGGCCTTGTCGGCCTCGGCGACGAGCGACACGTCACCGACGGTCGCTTCGGTGCCGTCGACGATCTGGTACCACTGGTCCAAGGGCTTCACGTCGACGCCGCGCACGCGGACGCCTTCGCCTGCGAGTCGTTTGACGAGGTGGCCGCCGATGAATCCTCCGGCGCCCGTGACGAGTACGTGTTCCACCTGCTAGCTCCTTCCGGTCCCGTTCCGGCTCGCCCGCTCGATCACTGCGGCGAATCGATCGGTGATCCGTTCGATGTCGAATGTCTTCTCCGCGAAGGACCGTGCGGACATGCCCATACGTTTGCGTTCGTCGGTGTCGAGAAGCCGACGAGCTGCGTCCTTGAATGCGATTTCTTCGCCGGGAGTCACCACGATTCCTGCCCCCGCATCGGTGATCGTTCGTGCGCCGAGGTTCGCGGCCGGGATCGATGCGAGGATCGGTCGACCGGCGCACAGGCTGGTCAGGATCTTGGACGGCACGGAGTAGACGCCGGCATCGGGCTCGAGGAGGACGATGAGCACGTCGGCCGTTCCGGTCACGTCGGGGACGCTCTCCCAGGGCTGGTAGTCGAGCACGTGCAGGTTCTCGATCGAGCGGAGACGCCGTTGCTCGCGCAGATGGTCGGCGCCGAGGCCTTCGGAGACCACGACGACGGCGGTCTCGGGCTGGGCTTCGGCGAGCGTTGCCAGCAGTTCCGGGTTGTGCTTGAGGCCGAGGGTGCCGGCGTAGAGGTAGACGAATCGGTCCCCGAGCCCCTGCTCGGTGCGCCACGGGTTGTCGCGAGGCCGCACCGGGAGCTCTTCGATCGGCGCCCAGTTCTCGATGACGGTGCGCTTGGCCTCGTCGATCCCCCACTCGTCGAGTATTCCGCTGAAGTCCTCGCTGATGGGCACGACCGCGTCGGCGCTGTGCAACAGACGGCGTTCGATCCACTGGAACAGCCGTCCGGCGCGGGGACCGAGCCACGACCGGCGATCGGCTTCGCGGGTCATGGCCACGCTGTAGATGTCCTGGAGCCAGAACACCCATCGGACGCGCCGCACCGCGGCCCACAGGCCGAACACGGCCTTGGCGAGCAGGGGGTCGTTGCACGAGATCACGATGTCGGGGCCGAACCGTCGACAGGCAGCGATGAACTTGATGGAGTACCGGAGTTCGTCGACGAGGCGCCGGAGCGGGCGGTATCGCTCGAACGGTCGACCGAGGGAGATCGAGGCGAACGTCGGCTGACCGTCGCCGCGGGATCCGTCGAACGAGCCCTTCCCGCTCGGGTACGAGGAGCATTCGATGTGGAGCACCTCGTGGCCACGGGCCGCGAGGGCGCGGGACAACTGGGACTGGAACGGGTGTCCGGAGAAGTCGTGGAGGAGGATCCGCATCGGACGGATGAGTGTGACATGCGGGTTCGCGGAAGTCCCGGACCCGTCCAGGGGCGCCCGACCGCGTGCGCGGCCGGGGAGGTCGACCGGGGGTGTCGACCGGGAAGCCGTCAGCCCCAGAAGTTGACGGTGACCCAGACCTTCCCCTGGTTGTCGACGGCGCAGCCCGTGGCGGCGTGGGTGTACCCGCCGTTGACCATCGCGGCGCGGTGTGAGGGGGAGGCGACCATCCCGTCGAACACGGCCCGAGCACCCTGCGAGCTGTACCCGACGTTCTCGCCGAACGACCGCGCCTGCGGACGTGCCGCCCGGATCTGGCTCGCATAGTCGGGGTTGTGGGCGAGTTCCTGGCGGCGCGCCATCGACGTCGACCAGTTCAGGGGGATGTGCGCGATCCCGCCGTCGGTCGTGAGCGCGGCGACGCCCTCCGAGGATCGGAGCGAGTTCATCCACGACGCAAAGCTCGAGGCGCACGAACTGCTCGGGGTCGACTGGGCCGGCGGTGGAGGTGCCGGCGCCAGGGTCGTGGTCGTGGGCGTGGGCGTGGGCGTGGGCGTGGGCGTGCTCTGCGACGACGCAGTGGGTGCCGTGGCGCCGGCCGGGGCGGCAGCGGGGGTGGTCGTCGTCGTCGGTGTCGTGGTGGTCGTGGTCGTGGTGGTGGTCGAGGTGGTGGTCGTGGTCGTCGTGGCGATGACCGCGGCGGCGAGGTCGGTGACCGCGCTCGGGTCGACGAGCGCCAAGGAGCCGAGCTCGCCTTGGGCGGTGGTGGCCGTGGCGCGGGCACCGTGCGTGGTCGTCGACAGGGTGAGCGCCACGAGGGCGGCCAAAGCCACCGCGATCGGGGGGAGTCGGTGGGAGGTTCTCAACGGGTCCTCGAACGCTCGATGGGGGGAGAGGCCGGAGCCTACGGGTGTCGCTCGGCCAGCGGAGCGACCACCACGGGACACCGGGCGCTCAGCCGAGGTCGAGCGCGGCCACCGTCGTGGCCACGAGCTCGCGCAGCGCGTCGAGGTCGTCGCACGCGTCGATCGCACCGGCGTCGACCACTTCGTGAGGGACGGCCGAGCCGTCGAGGAGGAAGGCGGCGGGGAAGCGGTGTTCGGCGAG
>JBFIHN010000332.1:0-4173 GCA_041601775.1 Acidimicrobiales bacterium | reverse complement strand
TCAGACCGGGGCGGAGGTTCTCGAACACACCGGCCCCGAGCACTCCCGCGATCCCGGCGAGTGCGCCGGCGGCGCCCCACGCCAGGGCGCGCATCCGTTCGACCGGGACGCCTTGCAGTTCGGCGGCGTAGGGATCCTGCGCGGTGGCCAGCAGCGCCACGCCGGCCTGGCTCCGGAAGAACAGGGCCAACGCGACGGCGACGACACCGAGGACAGCCAGGATGACGAGGGTGTGGTACTCGACGATGACGTCGGTACCGGGGAGACGGAACCCCCCGGCGACCGGTCGCGGGAAGCGTCGGACCTTGGCCTCGAACACATTCAGTTCGACCGAGGTCGCGAGGAGCGCGACGCCCGCGGTGGCGACCAGGGTCGTCGCCGCCGAGGCGGCGCCGAGCTTGCGGATGACCACCAGGTACAACAACACACCGAGACCGGCACCGACCACGATCGCGACCACCGCAGCAGGGACGAACAGCCCCTTGTCCACCTCGGCGTCGTCGCCGTAGGCGAACCCCGTCATCACCAGGTAGGCGACGAAGGCCGGGATGGTCCCGAGTTCACCCTGGGCGAAGTTCAGGACCTTGGTCGACTTGTAGACGAGCGCCAGGCCGAGGCCGACCAGGCTGAACACCGCACCGCGTTGGATGCCGAAGATCAAGATCTCCGCGATCGAGTCGAGCATCTAGAACCCCGAGGCGAAGGACGCGAGGGTCGTGTGTTCTTCGGTGCTGCAGTCGGCCTGGAGGACGTGGACCTGACTGGCGCCGAAGTGGTTGTCCGGGGCGTACGACAGCTGCGGGATCACGTCGGTCTTGATGCCCTCCTGGGTGGCGAGCATCCTCGTGAAGTCCTCGCGGGTCAGGTCGGTCGAGCCGTAGGTCGTCTCGTAGCGCTTGAACATCTCGTGCTGGGCCTTGGCCTGACCCCACAGCGCCAGTGCGATGTCGTCGGTCGGCACGCCGAGCTGCTTGCCGGCGTCGATGAACTCGGAGATGTTGGTCCGGGCGTAGTCGAGACCGGGGAAGGGCGAGAAGAAGATGCCCCCGTCGATGTCGGGGCATCCGGCGCTGAAGAGGGCGTTGAGGCCCATGGAGATGCCCACGCCCACGAACTGCGGGTCGTAGCCCTGCGATGCGGACTGTTGGGCGAACTGGATGTAGTCCGTCGGCGCCGTGAGCATGAAGATCACGTCGACGTCGGCCTTGCTCATGTCGCTGGCGAAGCTGGTGATCCAGGAGCTGTTGCCCTTCGGGTGCCGGAGCGTCTTGAAGTACGGCACTCCCTGCTTCGCGATCCCGTCTTCCCACCCGGCGACGGCGTCGTCGAAGTTCGGGGTGTCGGTCACGATCGCCCCGACCTTCTTGCCGGGGAAGTTCTTCTTCACGTAGGCCGCCAGGAGCGGGCCCTGCTGCTTGTAGGACATCGACGTCGCGAAGTAGTTGTCCAGGCCGCGGAGCCCGGCCTCGGTGACACCGGAGGACAGGTACGGGACGCCCGCCTGCTCGGCGAACTGACCGCATGCCTGGATCTGGTCGGTGCCGCCACCGCCGACGAGCAGGAACGACGACGACGCCAGCTCGCGGCACGCCTGGATGGCGGTGTTCGGGGTGTACTTGTCGTCCTTGAACTGGACCTTGACCGTGGAACGACCGAGCACCTTCTCGCCCTTGATCTCGGTGACGTAGCGCCAGTAGAGATCGCGGGCCTTCTCGAACGCCGTCGCCGGGAGCGGTGCGGCGCCGGTCACCGGGGCGTGCACGGCGAGCGTGATGCTGTCCTCGGCGACACCCGTCCGATCGCTTCCGGTGATCGCAGCCGTACCGCCGCCACCGCCACCAGCAGGCGCATCGGGCACGGCTGCACCGTCGTCTGCTTCGCCACCGGTGGCCGCGCCGCCCCCGCTGTCGCTGCTCGTGGTGTCACCACCCGTCACCGTCTGCGTTCCACCCGTGCCGTCGTCGACGACGACCGCACCGCCGCCGCCGGCGCCGGTCTCGATGATGATCTCGGGGAGGGCGTTGGCCGATGCATCGTGGACGCCCGGCTTCTGCCCGCACGCAGCGGCGATGAGGACGGCGATGAGCAGAACGCTGGTTCGCACGAACCGGGGGGTCACGTGGGGTCTCCTTGGTTGGCGTGGGTTCGCATCAGCCGATCGAGCGCGCCGGCCCGACCAACACGGCGATCGGGGAGCGCGAAGATCGACTCGCCGAGACTCCATGCGCCGCCGATGAGCAGCGGGGCGAGGAGGAGGAGCCACCACGGCGACGACGCGCCGGTGGACACGGCCGCCGGCTGGGCGTAGCGCGCACGGATCCCGCCCGGGAGCACGGTCTGGGTCTGGGGCGCTGCGGTGTTCTCGATGATCGGTGACGACTGGCTCGCCGGAGCCGACGGCGAAGCGATGGGTGCGGCCGGCGACGAGAGGCCGCCGTCGGGCGTGATCGTCTCGATGGCCGGTGCCGCAGGGGCCACCGAGTAGCGCAGCCGCGGCTTGAGGTCGTCGACAGCGTCGTGGTTGGCGAGGGAGACCATCCAGTTCGTCGACACATCGGGATCGCCATAGGCGAGGTTCTCGGCGCCGAGCGGGCGCAGGAGCAGCCCCTCGTTGGGCACGGCCTCGCCGCCGAGACCTCCCGTGGTCCAGGCCTGCGCCGCGAAGGTGATGTCGAACACCCACGTACTGTTCGACGTGTCGAACACGCCGGTGGTGCCGATGAGGCAGTCGACGTCGGGGACCCGTTCGCCTTCGACCCCGGCGTTCTGTGCGGTGCCGTCGTCCCAGGCCTCGATGGTCGGGCACGCTTCGATCCCGGTGATCGACTCGGCGAAGACCGCGGTCTCGCCGGAGGCGACGTCGCTGAAGACGTCAGCGAACTGCGACGGGTCCTGTTCGCTGACCTGGGACACCGCGGCGAGCACCAGGTCGCGGAAGGCCGGCGACTCGACGGCGTAGCTGATGCCGTCCGGGCGCAGCAGGAGTTCGATCTTCGCGAACTCCTGCCCGGCGGGGAGTTCGGGGAGCTCGAATCGGACCAGGGAGGAGTACCGCTCCTGACCGGCGGCCATGCCGATCGGCAGCGTCGCCGGCGCGACCGGCTGCACCAGGCTCGAGTCGATGGTCTCGGGGACCGGGATCCCCCCACCGAGGCCCAGTTGGTCGGCGATGTCGGCGACCTGTTCCCCGCACAGTTCCGGGAGGCCGGCCAGGCCCGCCACCAGACAGGCGGTGCTCGGAGGGAACCCGGTCGTCAGGACCGGGGGTGTCGCCGAGGAGATCGGACGGGTGAAGTAGGCCGTCTTCTGGACCTGCGCGACCTGCTGCTGGTCTGCGGCACTGCCCGGCGAGACGAATCCCACCACGCCCACGACCGCCAGGACGACGACGACGGAGATCCGGACAAATCGAGACATGAGGATGGGGGATCGTACAGACCGTCGGTCCGGATGCCGTAGTTGTGCTGGCCGAGACAGGTAGCGTGGCCGCCGTGTCAGAGGGGACGGAACTGCTCGAACGTCTCGGGCACCCGGCCGACGCCAAGCTCGTGATCGTCAGTTGTGACGACCTCGGACTGTCGCATGCCTCGAACCTGGGCGTGTACCAGGCATTGCGCGACGGTGCCGCCACGAGCGCGTCGTTGATGGTTCCCTGCCCGTGGGCACGCGACGCGGCCAGCAGGTACCGGGGCGAGGACGTCGGGGTCCACCTCACGCTCACCTCGGAGCACGACCGGTACCGGTGGGGTCCGATCACCCAGGCGCCGAGCCTCCTCGACGGCGACGGCGGGTTCCCCCGCACGCTCGTCGACGCCTGGGAGCACGCCGACCCCGACGAGGTCCGCCGCGAATGCCGGTCGCAGATCGAACGGGCGATCCTGTGGGGTTTCGACGTGAGCCACCTCGACAGCCACATGAAGATCCTCCAGCTCCGACCCGAACTCTTCGACGTCTATCTCGACCTGGCGGTCGAGTACCGGCTGCCGTTCCGGCTCTCCGATGCGTCGACCCAGCGGTCGATCGGCTTCCCGTTCCGCACCCTCGCGGCGCAAGAAGGGGTCTTGTTCCCCGACCACTTCATCGACGTGGCGGCACCCCCGAGCCGGGGACGCATCGCGGCAGCGCTCGCCGAACTCCGTCCCGGGGTCACCGAGATCCACGTCCAGCCCGCGG
>JBFIHN010000331.1:0-4182 GCA_041601775.1 Acidimicrobiales bacterium | reverse complement strand
GAACAACGCCTCCTTCGAACCGAAGTTCGTGTACAGGGGGCCGGTGCTGAGCCCGGCTTCAGCGCAGATGTCGGCGACGGAGGAACCCTCGAAACCACGGCGAGCAAACACACGCGCCGCCGCATCGACGAGTTCCTGGCGCGTCTGCTCGACGGTGACGCCGGTGCGTCGTCCCATGATTTTGGCCTCCGTATCGATTCTCGATCTAAAATAACAAGTACTTGTTTGTTTGTCGACTCGGGAGCCACCATGCCGATTCACGACCCGCTGCCTCGCACGGTCAGCACATTCACCGACGACGTCCTGGCCGGCCACGACGCAGTCGCCCTGGCGCAGATGATCCGGGACGGAGCGGTGACGTCGGTCGAGCTCGTCGACGCGGTGATCGCCCGAGCCGAGGCGGCCGCTCCCCTCGGTGCGATTGCGACTGCCGACTACGAGCGGGCTCGAACCGCTGCGGCTGCACGGCCGGTCGACGGTCCGTTCGGAGGCGTCCCGCTGTTCATCAAGGACAACACTGCGGTCGCGGGTCTGCGAACCGGCCACGGCAGCGAGGCGGTGGCCGGCGCCGCACCTGCTCGCACCGATGGTCCACCGACCACGCTGTTCCGGAACCTCGGCACCGTCGTGATGGGCACGACTCGGCTCCCGGAGTTCGGGCTGATCTGCTCGACGGAGTTTCCCGATGCCCCGCCCGTTCGCAATCCGTGGAACACCGGCCGCAGCGCCGGCGCGTCCTCTGGTGGAGCGGGTGCGCTCGTCGCTGCCGGAGTGACACCCATGGCCCACGCGAACGACGGCGGCGGATCCATCCGCATCCCCGCGGCGGCAAACGGCTTGGTGGGCATGATGGGAACGCGCAAGCGGATCGTGCAGGCGAACGCCAAGGTGCAGGACCGCATGCCGATCGACATCGGCTACGAGGGCGTCCTCACCCGCACCGTCCGAGACCAGTGCGCGTTCTTCGCCGCCGCCGAGCGGGAGTACCACCATTCGCCGCTGCCACCGATCGGGCTCGTTGACCGTCCGCTCGACCGGCCCCTCCGCATCGCCTTCCACCGACGATCGCCTGCCGGGCCCGTCGATCCTGCGATGACCGACGCGGTCGAACGCACCGCAATCCTCCTCGAGTCCCTCGGCCACCAGGTCACCGAGGTCGAACCAGCGGTCGGCAACGACTTCGCCGACGACTTCATCCTCTACTGGGCGCTGGCAGCGCTCACCGTCGAACGGTTCGGAGCACGCCTCCTCGAACTCGACTTCGACCGACGACAGCTCACCCCGTTCACCAAGACGATCGCCCGTCACGCTCGCAGGAACCTGCACCGGCTCCCCGGTGCGATCCGCCGGCTCAAGGCCAGCACCCACCACGTGGACTACGCGCTCGGCGGCCACGACGTGATCCTCCACCCGACGGTCGGTTCGGTCACACCCGAGCTCGGCTGGATCCACACCGGGCTCGACTTCGAGACCCTCATGCCCCGGCTGCTCACCTGGGCGAACTTCACCGCGCTCTACAACGCGTCCGGCCATCCCTCGATGTCCTTGCCCCTGGAACACGACGACGCCACCGGCACCCCACTCGGCATGCACTTCACGGCTCGATGGGGTCAGGAGCGAACGCTCCTGGAGCTCGGCTTCCAACTCGAGGCGGCGCAGCCGTTCCGCTCACTGTGACCGGGGACCTGCATACGCTCGGTGCGCTCGAGCTCGCTCGCATGTTCCGGGACCACGTCGTGTCGAGCCGCGAGCTCACGACCTACTTCCTCGAGCGCATCGATCGGTTGGACGACCAGGTCAATGCCTTCGTCCACGTCCACGAGCGGCGAGCCCGCCGGGAGGCGGCAGCAAAGGACCGGGCACTGCAGGTGGGTGGCGAGCTGGGCACGTTCGCCGGCGTACCGATCGCGGTCAAGGACACCGACCCGGTGCGTCGGAGTCGGTTTCACGTCGGCTCGCGTGCGCTGCGCTACGCCTGGTCGCCGATCGACAGCCCCGGTGTGCGCAGGATCCGCGCAGGCGGGCAGGTGATCCTGGGCAAGACCGCGACGTCCGAGCTGGCATTGATGCCGATCGTGGAGACCGACCTCGGGCCACCCTGCCGGAACCCGTGGGACTGGGAGCGGACGCCCGGCGGGTCGAGCGGCGGTGCCGCGGCTGCCGTCGCGGCCGGTCTGGTCCCGATCGCCCACGCCACCGATGGCGGCGGGTCGATCCGCATCCCTGCGTCGCACTGCGGGCTCTTCGGGATCAAGCCCTCGCGTGGACTGCACCAGAACTTCTACGGCAGCCGTGACCGGGAAGGCATGGCGGGTGTGAACGCTGTGACCCGGACGGTGGACGACAGCGCCGCGATGCTCGACGTGCTGGCAGGTTCGAACTACGACCCACGCACGCCGCCTGCCGACTCGATCCTGGCGCAGAGCCGTCAGGACGTCCCGCGACTGCGGATCCGATACACGACCGAGTGCCCGGTCGCCGAGGTGGAGGAGCACATCTCGCTGGGTGTCGAGCAGTTCGCTCGCACGCTCGAAGGGCTCGGTCACGATGTCGAGCCCGGCTCCTTCGTGCCCCTGTCGGTCGACGACATCCTCCCGATCTTCGGGCGCATGGCCGCGGGCCTCCCGGCGGTGGTCGAGCGATGGCTCCAACCGTCCACGGTCTGGCTCCGTCGATACGGGCAGCAGTTCTCTGAGCGGGCGATCGCCGATCGGATCGCGAACGTTCGCGCTGTGGTCGACCGGTGGTTCGGCGACGTCGACGTGTGGCTCACCCCGACAGTGCCGCAGGGACCGAGCCGGGTCGGCTACTGGCGCGAGCTGAGCGGGGAGGACGCGTTCCGGTCCGCGGTCCCCTTCGGGGCCTTCACCACCGTCTTCAACATCAGCGGACATCCAGCTGCCAGCATCCCGGCGGGGCACGCGCCGGACGGGGCGCCGTTCGGTGTCCAGATCGTCGGTCGGCGAGGGAGCGACGCCACGCTCCTCCGCCTGGCGCGCCAACTTCAAGATGCTCGACCGTGGGCGAGCCTGCCCTCGCCCGACCGAGCCCGGAACGGCTCCGTATGACACTCCTCGGACCGAACCACGATCACTTCGACGCCAACTACCGGGACGCGACTCGGGCGTTCACCACCACGTCGCTGACGGGCGAGAGCATCGAATCCCACGACTTGTGCCTCATCAGCACCGGCCTGCCGATCGGTGACTTCAACCTCGTCTTCCCCAAGAAGCCCGACGACCCGACCACCGCCGTCGACCGTGCCCTCGGCTACTTCCACCAACGGTCGCTCCCCTTCCGGGTCGTTGTCAGGTCCGACCTCGCCGACACGGTCAGAGGCCATGCGATCGCGGCAGGCCTCATCGAGACGACGACCATCCCCGGCATGCGCATCGACGAGCTCCCCGACGGTCCGACGCCACCATCCGGGCTCTCGATCCACCACGTCTCCGATTCGCGGGGACTGACTGACTTCCAGCAGACGGCGTTCGGCGGGTTCGGGCTGCCAACCGAGCTGAGCGCACTCTTCCTGTCGGACGCCTTCCTCGCCCTGCCCAATGCCAAGCTCCTGGCCGGCTACGTCGACGGTGAGCCCTGCGTCAGCGGTGCGCTCGTGACCACCGGGTCCGTGGCCGGCGTCTACTGGATCGCAACGCTCCCGGACTTCCGCGGCCGAGGCTTTGGTGAGGCGATGACCGCTGCTGTCCTCGATGCGGGACGCATGCTCGGTTGTACCGTCGGTTCGCTCCAGGCCTCGGAGATGGGCCGGGGCGTCTACGAGCGGATGGGATTCCGTCAAGACCGCGAGTACGTGTGCTTCGACACCCCGCTCGAGAACCCGACGGAGGGGTAGCGACGGCATTCGAGACGGTCGCGGGGTACCGCTGGCCACAGTCCGCAGATCCTGGCGACGAGGTCGACCAGGCCTTCGCTGACTACCGGTGCGCGACCGAGTTCTCGGTCATCTCCGGGCGTTCACGAGGAGTTCCGGCGTCAGCGGAGTCGGTCGACTCCCTCGCCGGAGAGTTCGTCGTACACCGTGCGGTGGGCGAGCGCCATCATGATCGCCTCACCGGTGCCGCTCACCTCGGCTCCCCCACCCCATGACCAGTCGAGGTCTGTGGCCCGGAGCCGGACGTCGTCGGGTGGCAACGAGCCGACCAGGTTCTTGGCCTGCTTGTT
>JBFIHN010000330.1:0-4191 GCA_041601775.1 Acidimicrobiales bacterium | reverse complement strand
GTCATCCCGATGCTCGCCGTGCCCGTGCTGTTGATGATCATCCTGCCGGCGGCGATCGGGCTGTCGGCCCGGGCGACCGAGGGGGTCGGCGTCGATCGACTCCTGTCGTCGGTGCCCGGCGACCTGGCCCGACCCATCCTCGAACTGCCCGAGCGCGAGCAGTTGATCGTGCTCGTCAACGGCTACCTGCTGGCGCCGCTGTTCCTGATCGTGCCGCTCATGGTCTCGGCCGTGCTGGCGGCCGACGCGTTCGCCGGTGAGAAGGAACGCAAGACGCTCGAGTCGCTGCTCCACTCGCCGATACGGGCCCGCGACCTGTTCATCGCCAAGTTCCTGACCGCGTTCTTGCCCGCGGTCGCCGTGTCGTGGATCGGATTCGGCGCGTTCGCTGTCGTCACCAACACGATCGCCTGGCCGGTGATGCACCGGATCTTCGTGCCCACGCGCCTGTGGATGGTGATGATCCTCTGGGTCGCGCCGGCCGTCGCCACGTTGGGTCTGTCGGTGATGGTCCGCGTGTCGGCCCGGACCAGCACGTCGCAGGAGGCCAACCAGCTCGGCGGCGCGGTGATCCTCCCGTTGATCTTCCTGGCGGTCGGCCAGTCGACCGGGTTGTTGCTGGTCGACGTCCCGATCGCGCTCGCCATCGGTGCGGTGATCTGGCTCGTGGCCCTGTTCTTGTTGCGCGGCGGGGTGAAGCGCTTCACCCGCGACGCGCTGGTCGCCCAGGTCTGACCGGTCAGGTCATCAAGACCAGCTGGACGAAGGCGGCGCCGATGATCATCAGCAACAGGATCCCCAGGAGGATGGTCGTTCCGGGCCTCATGCGTCATCTCCTCTGCGGGCGCCGAGCTCGACGCTGGTGGTGACCCCGGGGGTCGGCCGGTCGCCCTCGTCGAGACGACGCAGGCGGATCTCGGTCCCGGTGCGGGTGCCCAACTCGGCTTCGGCCGAACGGCGATCGAGGGCGATGGTCAGCACGCCGTAGCTGTCGATCAACAGGCCGACCTGACCGTCGGCGATGCCGGCGAAGGTGTCGACCCGTCGCAGCAGGCGCCACTCGTCGTCGGCCTGGTCGGCACCGATCTGGGCCTGGACCGTGTCGCCCCAGCCGTCGAGGTCGTCGGGGTCGAGGTTCAGTTGGCAGTTGCCGAAGTGGTCGACCCACATGACCTCGGCCACGAGATCGCCGTCGTCCTCCCGGGCGACCGGCAGGATCCCCGGCGTCAACGAGTTGGGGTCGACGATCTCGCCCATGTCGCCGAGGTCGGCGCCCATGCACAGTGCGCCCGCAACCGGCGCGAACACGTCGCGACCGTCGAACGTCGGACCGGGAGACGGGAGGTGGTACTCGGTGTTGGTCAGGCTCACGGCGCGGGTGGCGCCGCCGACCATGGCCACGGCGGGGGCCAGCAGACCGTTGTCGGGTCCGAGCAGGACCGACTGGCCGTCGCCGACCTCGATGGCGAGCGCACGACGAGCCGTGCCGACCCCGGGGTCGACCACGGCGAGCACCACGCCCGGACACAGGTACTGGGCGCTGCGGGCGAGCGTCAGCCCACCGGCCCGTACGTCGTGTCGGGGGATGTCGTGGCTGATGTCGACGATGCCGACACCCGGCGCCGTGGAACGGATGAGCGAGTGCACCACACCGACGAACTCGTCAGCCCGCCCGTAGTCGGACAAGAACGAGACGGTGTCGTAGCGCAGGTTCACGCCCCCGACGCTACGTCGTCCTAGCCCGCTTCCGTGAAGCGGTCCGAAAGGTAGCCGTCGAAGTCCTCGGCGCTGATCCGGTACGACTTGCCGATGCGCAGGGCGCGCAGTTCGCCCGACTTGATGAGTCGGTAGACGGTCATGTCGGACACCCGCAGTGATTCCGCGACCTCACGAGGCGTGAGGAACGTATGTGCCATGGAACACCCCTTCTCTCTCCGGGGCGGACTGTACGCCACCGTGGCCACTGAGGCCACTAGCACCTGGTGGGGCCGATGTGGTGGATGGTGCTGGAGTGGCTGGCGCCGCCGGCGCTCTGCTCGCTCAGCCGAGCCGTTGCGGTCGCTCCGCTCCCTGGGCTGAGCGCCGCTGGCGCTCTGCTCGCTCAGCCGAGCTCGATGGAGCGGTCGCGTGCGGCGATGACGGCGTCGATCAGCGCCGAGCGCACCGCCCGTTGTTCGAGCACCCGCAGCCCAGCCGCCGTGGTGCCACCGGGACTGGTGACCTGGGCCCGCAGTTCGCCCGGCGACTTGTCCCCGGCCAGGTACAGGCTCGCAGCGCCCAGCAGCGTCTGGCCGGCGAGGGATTCGGCCGTCTCCCGGGGGAGGCCGGCGGCGACGCCACCCTCGATCAGCGCGTCGAGCACCACGAAAACGTAGGCGGGTCCCGAACCCGACAGCCCGGTGACGGCGTCGAGCAGGTGCTCGGGCACCCGTGCGACCGAGCCGACGGATCCGAGGATCGCCTCGGCCCAGTCGACGTCGTCGGCGGTCGCGCTCGTGCCGGCGGCGATGGCGGCCGCGCCCTGGCCGACCAGGGCCGGGGTGTTCGGCATCGCTCGGACGACCGGCGTCGCTGCGGGAAGCGCCGCCTCGATCGTCGCGATGGTCACGCCGGCCGCGATCGACAACACCCGACCACCGCCCGCGGCGGCCACCGCGGCACACACGTCGACCACCTGGTGCGGCTTGACGGCCAGCACCGTGCCCGTCGCCGGGCCCGGGGAATCGCCGACCTCGATCGACGGATGGGTGGCCCGCAGCTCGTCGGCCCTGGTGGCCAGTGCTTCGACGACCCGGATCCGACACGACGGGTCGGCAGCGAGGAGCCCCGACAGGAGGGCCTCGCCCATGCGGCCGCCGCCCACGATCTGGACGTCGGCGGGTGGTGCGGTGGACGCTTCGCTCATCGCGGGGACGTTACCGACCGCTGATCGACACCGGATCGGGCCGTCGGCCGATCGGGCCGAAGACCTGGGCCAACAACAGCACCACGGCGAGCACGGACGCGAGGACGAACACGCCGGTGGTCGTCGTGAACGTCAACACGCCGGCGACGAGCAGCGGACCCAGGGTCTGGCCGAGACGAGCAGCGCCGACCCACACGGCGAACACCGCGCCGCGCTGCTCCGGTGGCGCCGCCTCGGCCACGGCGTCCTGGAGCGACGGGATGAACACACCCTCGCCGACCCCGTAGACGACGCCGGCCAGCACGATGCCCGACAAGACGCCCGAGGCGGCGATGCCGGCGAACGCCACCACGTAGGTACACCCGGCGATGACGAGGAGCACTTTGAGCGGGTAGCGCTCGCGGATGCGGCCGAGGTTGAACGCGATGAGGCACGACGACAGCGCGGGGACGGCGATCATCGCCCCACGGGCCGCGGCTCCCAGGCCGAACTCCTGCTCGAGGTGCACGGGGAAGGCGGTGAGGAAGCCACCGAAGATCATCACGAACACCAAGACGCCGGATCCCAGGGTCGCGAGCACCACGGGATTCCGCAGCGCCACCCGCGCACCGCGCAGCTGTTCGCCCATCGTCGACGAGGTGTCGGGTCGGTCCTCGGGCAAGAGTCGCCACACCGAGGCCGCGGCAGGGAGCCCGACGGCATAGAGCAGCAGCGACGCCCGCCATCCGGCCAGGTCGGCGATCACGCCGCCGACGGGTGGCGCCACGGCGAGGCCGAGGGTGAGGACGGCGGCGTTGCGACCGATGAGCGCCGTGCGTTCGACGCCGTCCCAGTGGTCGCTGATCAACACGACGGCGAGGTTGATCAGGCCAGCGGTACCGAATCCCTGGAGCAACCGGGCCGCGATGAGGAGTTCGAAGGTGGGTGCCCCAGCCGCGCACAGCCCGAAGACCGAGAAGGCGAGGAGGCACGGGGTCAGGACGTTGCGACGCCCGTAGCGGTCAGCGGCGAGCCCGATGGCCGGGGCCACGACGATCCCGGGCAACGACCCGGCGGCCACCACCAACCCGGCGCTCGGATCGGAGCGTCCGAAGTCGGCGACGATGTCGGGGAGCGACGGTCCGATGAGCGTGTTGTTGAGGATTCCCGTGACGGTGATGCCGAAGATCAGGAGCTTCGGCGGCGTCGTCCTGGTCACCGAGGCCACCCGGGCGCCGAGGCGAGTCGACGCACGTCCGGCTTCCCCGACCGGTTCATGCGCCGACCCGCATCATCAGAATGACAGG
>JBFIHN010000329.1:0-4192 GCA_041601775.1 Acidimicrobiales bacterium | reverse complement strand
GTCGGGGTCACCGGAGTCGCTCTGCCCAGTGCCGTCGTCGGTCTCGGTCGCGTCGGCGCCGTCCGCGGTGTCGTCGTCGGAACCGCAGGCGGTGAGCCCGACGAGGAGAGCCATGGCCAGCAGGAGCGCGCGCAGAGACTTCATCGGCCCATCCTCGTGCGTCGAGGCCTCCGGCGCCATGGGTCATTCGACGTAGGAGCGCCGCCTCCACCGGTGTCGCTACTCTTGACCGGACGGTCAATTCGATCCTTCGTGGGGGACGCATGACGGACACCGCAGCAGTGCCGAGCGAACGGGGCGCCTCGTCGCCCGACGACGCCGAGGCCGAGGACGCCGCCACCGACGAGGCGGCAAGCCGCTACCAGTCGCCGCGTGGCAAGTTCGAGATCTTCCGCGCCCCCGAACTCCCCAAGCCGCCGACGCCGCAGGTGATGGAGGGCGTCGACATGGCCGGCGCCGCCGACGGGTTCGACTACAGCGGTCTGCTCGACGACAACGACGAAGGTGAGGTGCGAGACGCCATCGGTGAGATGGTCCGGGCCATCGCCCCGGGCACGGTCACCACGCCGCTGTTCGGCCAGGGCGGCAAGGACGGCATGTCGTTGGTGCATGTCTGGTTCGGTCCGGACTTCCCGCTGTTCCGTCACAGCCATCCCCGCTTCGGCGACTGCCTCTACTACGTGATCGCGGGCGAGGTCGTCCTCGGCAGCCAGCGCCTCGGCCCGGGCGACGGGTTCTTCGTCCCCAACGAGATGCCGTACAAGTACAAGGCCGGACCCGACGGTGTCGAGGTGCTCGAGTTCCGGGCCGGCGGCGGGGTCAAGGGCGGACCGGGCATGAAGCTCGACGAGCGTTCGGTCGCGGGCATCCGCAAGCTGGCCGAACTCGCCACCGCGCAACACGAGACCTGGGCATCGGCCGCGCCGGCACCGGGTGGCGCCCTGTTCGACCCGCAGGCGTAGCCGGTCGTCGCAGTCCCCGCCGTCCGGGGTGCGGGCACGAGCTCGCGGCGGCCCTCAGCGACCCGGTTGGTTGCCGTAGCGGTCGACGTGGAGCACGTCGGCGACGTCGGGACGTGTGGTCGGGCCGTACTTCCCCTTGGCCCAGCCGATGGGGATGATGCACACCGGGTTCATCGACCGGGGGAGGTCGAGGATCGTGCGGGCGGCGCGGACGCGCCAGATCGGCAGGGTCTGCAGCGACGCACCGAGCCCGACCGCGCGGCAGCCGAGCAGGAGGTTCTGCACCGCGGGGTACACCGAGCCGTAGTAGCTCGACACCGAGATCTGCGGGCGACCCACCGGACGGTGCTTGAGGTTGCGGCGGTAGCACGGGATCACGAACAGCGGGATCTCGTCGAAGTGGGCCATCTGCCACTCGCCGGGCCGCATCTGCCGCTGCCGTGCCTCGTCGTTGCGGGCCAGCCACCGCTCGACGGGCTGCATACGACGGTGCAACTGGGCGTAGAGATCGCCGAGGGCACGCTTCGCCTCGACGCCGGTGACCACGAGGAACGTCCAGTCCTGCGAGTTGGAGCTCGTCGGCGCCTTGAGCGCGAGGGCGAGCAGTCGCCGGACCAACTCCGGGTCGACGGGGTCGGGGTGCAGCCGCCGGACCGCACGCTGGGTCATCATCGCGTCGACGAGGGGCATCTCGAGTCGCTGCAGCGCCTCGTCGAGGGTGGGAGGGGTGAAGGTGTCCGCCATGGGCGCGACGGTACGTGGCCGTCGCGTGCGGGTCAGATGTCCATGCCGTGGTGCGGGGGCAACTCGGCCCGGGCGATGGCGTCGGCGCGTCGGTGGAGGAGTGCCGCGGTGTCGTCGAGGTTGTGTCCGATGATGAAGTCGCCCCGCTTGGCGCCCTCGACGGCGAAGCGTCCGAGTGCGGGCACGTCGGCCACGGGTACCTCCTTGCCGCCCTTCTCGAGTGCGGCCTTCAACTCGGTGAACGTCATCGAGCGACGATCCGCCGTTCGTTCACGGGCCAGCTCCGCCGGTCGGTTGCGGTTGGCGGTGTAGAGGCCGGAGTCGATGAGGCCGCCGCTCGGATAGAAGACCGATGCCCGGATCGATGTGGCGTCGCTGATGAGGTTGTGGGCCAGCGCCTCGGTGAAGCACGAGACCGCGGCCTTCGATGCGGCGTAGACGCTGGCGCGGGGAACGGGTGCGAAGCCGCCGTCGCCCGACGAGGTGTTGACGACACGACCCGGCTCGCCCGACGCGATCATCCGCGGGATGAACGCGGCACAGCCGTTGGCCGTGCCGAACACGTTGACGCCGAAGCACCAGCGGAAGTCGTTGTACTCCTGCTCCCACGGCTTGCCGCCACCACCGCTGGTCACCCCGGCGTTGTTGAACAACAGATGGCAGGCACCATGGGTCGAGAACACCGCGTCGGCGAGGGCCTCGAACGACTCGGGGTCGCTGATGTCGGTGCGGATGCCGGTGACGTCGCCCCGGCCGGCGAGTTCGGCCACGGTCGCGTCGAGCACCGGCTCCTCGATGTCGGCGATCACCACCCGGGCACCCTCGTCGAGCAGGGCCTCGACGATCGAGCGGCCGATGCCGTTGGCGCCGCCGGTCACCACGGCGACCTTGCCCGTCAGGTCCGAGAGATCGGGTTCGCTCATCGGCGGGACTGTACGCGCCCCTGCTAGAACGTGTTCTAGAAAAGCGAACCGGGGGGTTCCGCATGAGTGTGACCGATCTGCCGGCCGGCGACCGCTACGTCGTCATCTCGTCCGACTGCCACGCCGGCGCGAGCATCGGGGCATATCGCGAGTACCTGGCGTCGGAACACCACGACGACTTCGACGCGTGGGTCCGGACCTTCGACAACCCGTACGCGGACCTCGCCGGCGACGACGCCGAACGCAACTGGAACTCGAAGCGCCGCCTCGCGGAGATGGAAGCGGACGGTGTGGTCGCCGAGGTCATCTTCCCCAACACCATCCCGCCCTTCTTCCCCGCGGTCAGCCTGGTCAACCAGGCGCCACCGGCCAACGCCGGTGACCTCGACCGCCGCTGGGCCGGGCTCCAGGCCCACAACCGGTGGCTCGTGGACTTCTGTGCCGACGCGTCCGGTCGGCGGGCCGGGATCGCGCAGATCATGCTGCACGACGTCGACGCCGCCGTGGCCGAGATCCGGTGGGCGAAGGAACACGGGCTGACCGGCGGCGTCCTCCTGCCCGGCGCTCCGCCCGGCTCCGGCGTCGCCCCGCTCTACGACAAGGTCTACGAACCGCTCTGGCAGGTGTGCGAAGACCTCGGCATGCCGGTCAACCACCACTCGGGGAGCGCAGCACCGGACTACGGCGACTACCCCGAGGCCAAGATGATGTTCATCCTCGAGGTCACGTGGTGGGCGCACCGGACGCTGTGGCACCTGATCTTCTCCGGCGTGATGGAACGCCATCCCGACCTGCGGTTCGTGTTCACGGAGCAGGGCTCCGAGTGGGTGCCCGAGGAACTGGCGCGTCTCGACAACCTGTACCGACGCTTCACCACGGCCAAGGGGAGCCAGGAGGCGGCGTTCGCTGCGCCGGCCATCGACCAGATGACCACGACGCCGAGCGAGTACTTCGCCCGCCAGTGCAGTCTCGGGTCGAGCTTCATCCGTCGCCACGAGGTCCGGATGCACGAGACCATCGGCACCGACTCGATCATGTGGGGCAGCGACTTCCCGCACCTCGAGGGCTGCTGGCCGTGGTCGAAGGAGCATCTCAAGATGAGCTTCGGCGGCCTGTGCGACCCGGCCGAGATCCAGGCCATGGTCGGAGGCAACGCCGCCCGCGTCTACGGCTTCGACCTGGATGCGCTGGCGACGATCGCCGCCGACGTCGGCCCCACCGTCGACCATCTCGCCGCCCCGTTGCCACGGGACGACATCCCCGACGAGGCACTGCGGTGCCCGTCGTTCGCCATGGGCAAGTTCCGCCCCGACCCCTACCTCGATTGAGGATGATGAAGACGGCTGTCCCTTCCATCCGGTACGGAGCACGAACGGCACAGGACCGTGAGGTCGCGGCCACGAAGGTCGGCGCGTGGTCGACGTCGTTCACCGCGCGCTACGAGACCGACCCCGGCCTGATCGAACAGGTGCTCCCGCCGCCGCTCGTCGCCACGGCGCGGCCCTTGGTGAAGGTCTCGATCGCCACGGTCGAGATCGACCGACCAGGAGTGCCGACCTTCGG
>JBFIHN010000328.1:0-4195 GCA_041601775.1 Acidimicrobiales bacterium | reverse complement strand
GACCGAGCGGCCGTGGCGCATGGCTACGAGGCCGGCAAGGCGCGTGGCGTCGACGGCTCACCCCACTACTTCACCGCCGGCAAATCGTGGTTCTGCCCCGGTCTCGACATCTCCAAGGTCGACGGGGAGTTCGTGGTCCGCGCGGACACCGGACCCTTCGAAGAACTGCTCGCGGCGCTCGGCACCACCGACCGCTGACCTCGCCGGTCAGGACAACCAGAGGCGGAACAGGTCTCGGACCCGATCGACGTTGACGCCCTTCGACGCGCTCACCCACACGACGTCCGCCTTGTCGAGGCCGCACCCGTTGGCGAGGTCCTTCTTGCGCTTGTCCCGCGCCCGCGACTTCACCTTGTCGTGCTTCGTCGCGATGACGGTGTGCGGGAGGTTGTTGGACCGCACCCAGTCGAGCATCTGCACGTCGAGCTTCGTCGGCCCGATCTCGCCATCGACGAGGATCGCGAGCATCCGCAGTTCGTCGCGCCCGAGCAGGTAGCCCTCGATCATCGGCTGGAAGCCGTCGCGCACGTGCTTGGGGGTCTTGGCATAGCCATAGCCCGGGCAGTCGACGACCGTCCCTCCCTCTCGGAGCGCGAAGCAGTTCAGCAGCTGGGTCCGACCCGGCGTCTTCGACGTCTTGGCCAGCGCATTGCGTTGGGCGATCGCATTGAGCAACGACGACTTTCCGACGTTCGACCGACCGACGACGGCGACCTCGGCCGTGGTCGGCGGCAGACGTTCCAGCCGATCGGCCGACGTCACGAACTCGAGCTGGAGGGGCGCGCTCATCGCCCGCGAGCGTGTCACAGCCGCGGCCGGAGAGACCGGTGCGCTAGAACTTGACTGAGCGGTCAAGAGATCGACGACCGTGGAGCTGACCAGACCGAGATCTGTGGGGGACCCCTGTGACGACCGAATCCGTGACCGAGCCGCGCGTGCGCAACGGCATCTTCCTGGCGCCGTTCCATCCGGTGGACGAGGACCCGACGCTCGCCATCGAGCGCGACCTCGAACTCATCGCCCACCTCGATCGCCTCGGCTACGCCGAGGCCTGGATCGGCGAGCACCACTCCGCCGGCTACGAGATCATCGCGAGCCCCGAGCTCTTCATCGCCGCCGCCGCCGAACGGACCCGGCAGATCAAGCTGGGGACGGGCGTCGTCTCGCTGCCCTATCACAACCCCTTGATGGTCGCGAACCGGATCATCCAGCTCGACCACCAGACCCGTGGGCGGGTCATGCTCGGTGTCGGACCCGGTCTCCTCCCCTCGGACGCGGCGATGCTGGGCATCCCGGTGTCGGCGCAGCGTGACCGCATGAAGGAGAGCCTCGAGGTCATCCTGCGGCTCTTCCAGGGCGAGACCGTGACCGAGAAGACCGACTGGTTCGACCTGACGGGCGCACGGTGTCAGCTCCGTCCGTACTCCGACCCGTACCCGGAGGTGGCGGTTGCGTCGACCATCACCCCCCACTCGGCCAAGCTCGCCGGCACCCACGATCTCGGACTCCTCTGCGTGGCGGCGACCGTCGCCGCCGGCTACGACGCCCTCGGCACCAACTGGCAGATCGCCAACGACGCGGCGTCGGATCAGGGCCGCACGATGGACCGGAACCGGTGGCGGGTGGTGGGGCCGGTCCACATCGCCGAGACCCGCGAAGAGGCCTTCGCCAACGTCGAGTACGGCCTCGACAAGTGGGTCGACTACTTCTCGGCCATCAACCCGACAGCGGCCGGCGACGATCTCGGGTCGCAGAGCCCGGCCGAAGCGATGGTCGCGTCGGGACGGGCCGTGATCGGCACGCCCGACGACGCCATCGAGCAACTCCAGCGCCTGTGGGACCAGACGGGCGGGTTCGGCACCTTCCTCCAGTTGGCGCACAACTGGGCGAACCGGGAGAACACCTTCAAGTCCTACGAGCTCTTCGCTCGTCACGTGACCCCGCACTTCAACGGCGCCAACCGCGACCGAGCCGCATCGCTGGCCTCGGTCACCGAGCGCGGCTCCGAGCTCATCGGGCAGGCGGTCGCGGCCTCGTTGGAGAAGATCCAGGAGCACCAGGACGACATCGTGCGGGCGCAGTCCAACATGGCGACCGGCGGATGAACGGGCCGGAGCGGGCGCTGGCCACCGAGCTCTCGCGCGACCCCGCACTCGAGGTCCCCGTCGGTCCTGACGCCCCGGTGATGGACGTCCTCGCGACCATGCGAGCGATGCGACGTCTCGAGCCCGATCCCGTCCCCGACGAACTGCTCGAGACCATCGTCCGCGCCGCGACATGGGCACCGTCGGCATCCGACGCACAGCACTACTCGTTCATCGCCGTCACCGATCGCGCCCAGATCGCCCGACTCGCCGAACTGTGGCGCGAAGCAGAGATCACCTACGAGGGTCTCGCCGGCCATCTGGTCCCCGACTTCGAGGACCCCGCCCATGCGCGCATGGCCGAGACCCTGCGCCACCAACGCGACCACTTCGAGGAGACGCCTGCGGTCATCGTCGCCTGCTACCAGCGGTCGACGCCGACACCGGACGGGGGCCTGGGCCGACTGCGTAGCGTCGGCCGTGCGCTCGGCCTGCGCCGTCTCCGCAAGCTGGCCGCGGGCCTGTTGTCGGCGCAGAACCTGGCCGAGGCATCGAGCATCTACCCCGCAGTCCAGAACCTGCTGCTCGCCGCCCGAGCGCACGGCCTCGGCGCCAACGTCACCGTCTGGCACCTGTTCAACAACGCCGACTGGAAACGCGCCCTCGGGGTCCCCAAGGACGTGGGCATCTACGCCGTTATCCCGGTCGGGTGGCCCTCGGGCACCTTCGGACCGGTACGCCGACGATCCCTCGACGACGTGCTCCACTGGGACCGGTGGTGACCCATCGCCGGAACCGATCGCAGTGCTGTGACACATCTCACGAAGCGATTCCTTTCCCTCGCTAACTATTTCTCGCATACTGGTGCGTATGCGTACCAGCGACCCGAAGCTCACGGCCCTCCAGTCGATCGACGTGCTGCGTGACCTCTCGGCGCGCCAGCTCCGCGACCTCGTCCCGAACGTCGACGAGGTCCACGTGAAGGCCGGCGAGGTCCTCATCCGTGAGGGACAACTGAACCGCCACGCCTACTTCCTCGAGGCGGGCTCCATGAGCATCGAGGTCGACGGCGAGCGTGTCGCCACCGTCGCCGCCGGATCGATCGTCGGAGAGCGCACGGCCATCGAGCGTGGTCCGGCCAACGCAACGGTGCGGGCCCACGACGACGGCCGGGTGTTCGCGATCGACCATCGGGTCCTCCTCGGGGCGGCCAGCAACACCGCAGCGTTCGCGACGCTCCTCCACGAACTCGCCGACGAGCGCACCAACGCCGCCGCCTGATCCACGCCGCGGCTGCCGACGCCGACGAGCGAGGTTGTGCGACAATCGTCACACCGCATCGATCGGAGGTTCGTCGTGCTCGCTGACCAGATCCTCGACTCCAAGGGCCGCGAGGTGGCCACGGTGGCGCCCGACGCCACGGTGTCCGATGCCCTCGCCATGCTGGCCCAGCACAACGTCGGCGCACTGGTCGCGTCCGCCGACGGTTCCTCGGTGGACGGCATCCTCTCCGAGCGCGACATCGTGCGACGTCTCGCTGCGGACGGATCCGCCGCCCTCGACCTCGCCGTGCGCGACCTCATGAAGACGGAGGTGGCGACCTGCGACGGCCGGGCGAACACCGAACAGATCATGAACGTGATGACCAACGGTCGGTTCCGGCACATGCCCGTCGTCGAAGACGGTGCGCTCCGGGGGATCGTCAGCATCGGCGACGTGGTCAAGGTCCGCATCGACGAACTCGCCACCGAGAAGGACCAACTGGTCGACTACATCCGCGAGGGCCGCTGACCCCGTCGCCGCTCCGCCACGACTAGACACGCGGACGTGAGCGCTCGTCTCGACCACCCGACCCCTCCCCTGCCGACGCAGCCGGACGGGCTGACCTGGCCCACGCACGAGTGGCCGAGCGGGCACGTCCCCGACACGGTGGTCCTCGATCCGCTGCTCGACGAGGTCATGGACCCGGCGGGAGCGCTTGCCCGATCGCGAGCCGTCGTCGTGGTCCACCGGGGTCGACTCGTGGCCGAGCGCTACGGCGATCGGACCGATGCCTGGGGGGAGGTCACCGGCGATCCGGTCGACGCGTCGACGCCGCTCATCTCGTGGTC
>JBFIHN010000327.1:0-4196 GCA_041601775.1 Acidimicrobiales bacterium | reverse complement strand
GCGCTCGCTCGTGGACACGAGGGGGTCATGGTCAAGGCGGCCGACAGCGCCTACGAGGCCGGCCGCCGCGGGAAGTCGTGGCGCAAGGTCAAGCCCGTCCACACGCTCGATCTCGTGGTCCTCGGGGTCGAGTGGGGGAGCGGTCGGCGGCGCGGCTGGTTGTCGAACATCCACCTGGGTGCACGAGACGCCGAGACCGGCGAGTTGGTCATGGTCGGCAAGACCTTCAAGGGCATGACCGACGAGATGCTCGAATGGCAGACGGCGCGCTTCGCGGAACTCCGGACCGCAGAGGAGGGACACGTCGTCTGGGTCCGCCCCGAGCAGGTGGTCGAGGTGGCGATCGACGGCGCCCAGTCGTCCACCCGGTACCCCGGTGGCGTGGCGCTGCGGTTCGCCCGGGTGAAGCAGTACCGCGACGACAAGGACCCAGCGGACGCCGACACCCTCGACACCGTGCGATCGCTGCTGCCGGGCAGCCAGATCTGACACGCTGTCAGTCATGACCCTCACGGCAGACGTACCCACCGTCGTCGACACGTTGGGGTATCGCCCCTTCGACGCCGACAACCACTACTACGAAGCCGTCGACTGCATCACCCGACATCTCGATCCCCGGCACGCGACGCGGGTGTTCCAGTGGTCGCAGATCGACGGCCGGACCTACCCGGTCCTCGGCGGCAAGGTCTTCCGCGGCGTGAAGAACGCCACCTTCGATCCCGTCGCCTTCCCCGGTGTCCTCGCCGACTACTTCCGGGGCAACCCCAACGGCGACGACCCCCTCGAACTGCTCAGCCGGCACGAGCCCATCCGCCCCGCGTACCGTGACCGAGACGCCCGGCTCACCACCATGGACGCCCACGGACTCGATGCGGTGTGGCTGTTCCCGACGCTGGGGATGATCTACGAGGACCCGCTCAAGCACGACCCCGAGGCGGTGACGCTGCTGTTCACGGCGTTCAACCGCTGGCTCGAGGAGGACTGGGGCTTTTCGTACCAGGACCGGATCTTCGCCGGCCCCTACATCCCCCTCGTCGACGTCGAGTGGGCGTGCGCCGAACTGGAGTGGGCCCTCGACCACGATGCCCGCACGATCGTCATGCGTCCCGCCGCACCGACGACGGTCGACGGCGTGAAGAGCCCGACCGATCCCTGCTTCGATCCGTTCTGGGCCCGGGTGAACGAATCGGGGGTGACGGTCGTGGTCCACGCCGGTGACTCCGGCTACACCAGTCACGGCTACGCACGCGACGGGTTCACCACCGACTTCTCCGGGGTCCCGCAGCCGATCCGGATGCTCCAGCTCGAACGGCCGATCGAGGACTTCTTGTCGGCCCTCGTCGCCGACCGGTTGTTCCACCGCTTCCCGAACCTGCGGGTGGCCAGCGTGGAGAACGGCAGCAAGTACCTGCGGGGCCTGTTCGAGCGGCTGACGGTGCTGAACGGCAAGATGGGCGGCTGGTTCCCCGAGGACCCGGTCGAGACGTTCCGTCGCCACATCTGGATCAACCCGTTCTGGGAGGACCGGGTCGACGACGTCCTGGCCTGCATGGGTGCCGACCGTGTGATCTTCGGGAGCGACTGGCCCCACATCGAGGCGTTGCCCGAGCCGCTCCAGTACGTCGCCGAGGTCGAACACCTGGTGGCCGCGGACCAGCGCAAGGTCCTGCGCGACAACGTGATCGAACTGAACCAGCGTCGTCCGGCGTGAGGTCGCTGGCACACGCGTGACCGGGCTGGGCATGGACGCACCATGACCACCGCGCTCCTCTGGTTCCGTCGCGACCTGCGGTTGTCGGACAACCCGGCGCTCGTCGAGGCCGTGTCGTCCGCCGACGACGTCGTCGGTGTGTTCTGCCTCGACCCGCATCTCCTCACGCCGGCGGGCCCGGTTCGTCGAGCCTTCCTCGCCGAGTCGCTCCGCTCGCTGCACCATGCGATGGACGGGTGCCTCGTCATCCGCTCCGGTGACCCCGCCGCCGTGATCCCGGCGTTGGCCGCCGAGGTCGACGCGGCGTCGGTCCAGGTGGCCGACGACTTCGGGCCCTACGGCCGCCGCCGCGACGGTGCCGTCGCCGAAGCCCTGTCGTCGGCCGGCGTCGAGTTCGTGCGGACGGGCAGCCCCTACGCGGTGGCTCCGGGGTCGATCTTCACCAAGGGCGGGACCCCGTACCGGGTCTTCACCCCGTTCTCGCGGGTGTGGCGGGAGCACGGATGGCCCGACCCCGTTCGTCGGCCGTCGTCGATCCCGTGGCGGCAGGCGGCATCGGACCCGATCCCTCCGGCCCCGGCGCTCGCTGGTGTCGATCTGCCGGAGGCGGGCGAGGACGCGGCCCGCCGTCGGCTCGACCGGTTCCTCCGGTCGTGGGTCGACGGGTACGCGGACGACCGCGACCGGCCCGACCGTGACGCCACCTCGCGGCTTTCGGTCGACCTCAAGTGGGGGGCGGTCCATCCTCGCCAGATCCTGGCCCGACTCGGTTCGAGCGCGGGCGAGCGGGCGTTCGCCACCGAGTTGTGTTGGCGTGACTTCTACGCCGACGTGCTGTTCCACCAGCCGGAGTCGGCCCGGACCTCGATGAACGCCCGGGTGGGGTCGATGCCGTGGGACACCGGCCCCGGGGCCGACGAGTCGTTCGAGGCGTGGGCGACAGGACGGACCGGGTATCCGATCGTCGATGCGGGCATGCGCCAACTCCAGGCCGAGGGCTGGATGCACAACCGTGTCCGGATGCTGGTCGCCAGCTTCCTCGTCAAGGACCTGCACCTCGACTGGCGCCGGGGGGCCCGCTGGTTCATGGAGCACCTCGTGGACGGCGACCTCGCGTCCAACCAACACGGCTGGCAGTGGACCGCGGGCACGGGAACCGACGCCGCGCCGTACTTCCGGATCTTCAACCCCACCGTCCAGGCCGAGCGCTTCGATCCCGACGGCGACTACGTGCGTCGCCACGTCCCGGAACTCGCCCACGTCGCGGGCCCGACGGTCCACCGACCGTGGGAACTCGAGGGCGGTCCACCGGACGGTTACCCGTTGCCGATCGTGGATCACGCCGAGGAACGGGACGAATCACTGCGTCGTTACGAGGCCGCCGGTTCCTGAGGTCCATTGGCACTCGGTAACATCGAGTGCCAACGAAGGTGATGTCCCCTGGGAGGTGACTCGATGCTCGATGACCGCAAAGCCGCCATCCTCCGTGCCGTGGTGCAGGAGTACATCGAGACCGCGCAACCGGTGGGGTCGGGGCGGATCGCCGATGCCGACGGCGTCGACGTCTCTTCGGCGACGATCCGCAACGAGATGGCGACCCTCGAGACCGAGGGCTACCTCGTGCAGCCGCACACCAGCGCGGGGCGTATCCCGACCGAGAAGGGCTACCGCTACTTCGTCGACACCATCGGTTCGCCCGGGGCGCTCCGTGGCGACCACGCCCGTCAGGTGAGCTCGTTCTTCCGTGCCGCCCACGGCGAGATCGAGGAGATGCTCGAGGCGACGTCCCGTCTGCTGTCGGGCATCACCGACTGGACCGGGGTGGTCGTGCCGCCACCGTCGACCGAGACCCCGCTGCGCTCGATCCACCTGGTCCAACTCGCGCCGCAGCACGTGCTGGCCGTCTCGGTCTACGGCGACGGGTCGATCGACAAACACACGCTCGACGTCGACGTCGAGGTCACCGAGGCGCAGGTGGCGTCGGCATCCGCGCACCTGTCGGCCCAGATGATCGGCACCATCCGCGGGTCGGAACCACGGTCGGTCACGTCGTCGGGCGACGCGACCACCGACCGCATCGCGGCGTCGGTGCTCGAGGCGCTCGACGCGTCGAACGAGCCTGCGGCCCCCACCGACGTCTTCGTCGGCGGCGCCTCGCGGGTCGCCTCGGCGTTCGACGCCGTCGAGACCGTCCAGGCCGTGCTCCACGTGCTCGAGCAGCAGCTCGTGGTCGTGACCCTGCTGCGCGACGTGGTCGACCGCGGCCTCCAGGTCGCCATCGGATCGGAGACCGGCATGGAGACGTTGGCCAATGCCGCCCTGGTCGTGGCGCCCTACACCGTCGACGGGGAACGGGCAGGATCCATCGGGGTGCTGGGCCCCGCACGGATGGACTACCGGGAGGCCATGGCGGCCGTTGCCGCCGTGAGCAACCGACTCGAGACACGATTGATCGAAGGCTGAGATGGCGGACTTCTACGAACTG
>JBFIHN010000326.1:0-4198 GCA_041601775.1 Acidimicrobiales bacterium | reverse complement strand
GGCTCCGCACCAAGATCGAGGCCGATCCCGCCAATCCCAAGCATGTCGTCACCGTCCGAGGGCTGGGCTACAAGCTCCAGGCCTGACCATGCCGTTGGCAAGACCGGGCGGGACGGCGACCCCCACCACTGCGGGCACCGCAGCATCCGCCGACTCCCGGCTTCGGCTCGTTCCCCGGCTCGGGCTCCGGGCCCGGGTGATCCTCGCCTTCTCGATCGGCGCGCTCCTCCTGGCGCTCGTCCTGTCGGGCCTGGTGCTCGGCGTCACCCGCACGAACCTCCTGAACCAGCGGGAGGCCAACGCGGTGGTCCGGGTCTCGACCAACGCCAACATCGTCCGATCGAGCATCGGCCCCGACGCCGACACCATCAACCTGTTGGCGTCGCTCCAGACGCCCGAAGGCTCGCGACCCATCGTCTTCCAGCGCGCCCTCGCCGCGGACGACGGTTCCTGCGGGTCGGGCTGGAGCGCACAGGACCCCGAATTCAGCTGCGAGACGCTCCCGGTCGAGATCCGCGAGGCCGTCCTGAGCGGGACACCGTCGAAGATGCGATTCGTGCACCGCAACGACACGAAGAGCCTGGTGGTGGGCACGCCGGTGGCCGACATCGACGGCGCCTACTTCGAGATCGTGTCGCTGCGTTCGCTCGACGACACGCTGTCGTCGATCTCGTTCACGCTCTTCGGTGCGTCGATCGCGACCGTGCTCGCGGGAGCGGCGTTCGGGTGGTACTCGGCCCGCCAGATCCTGCGCCCCCTCGACGAGGTCGGCAGCGCTGCGCAGTCGCTCGCCGGCGGCGACCTCGATGCCCGGATCCGGGGGCTGGTCGATCCCGACCTGGAACCGATCATCACCTCGTTCAACGGCATGGCCGACGCGCTCGAGGCGCGCATCGAGAAGGACGCCCAGTTCGCATCCGACGTGTCGCACGAACTCCGCTCGCCGTTGACCACGCTGCAGGCCTCGATCGAAGTGCTCGACAACAACCGGTCCGACCTCAGCGAGCGGGCGCAGGCAGCGCTCGACCTGCTCTCGGAGGACCTCGACCGATTCCGTGAACTGGTCGAGGACCTCCTCGAGATCTCCCGGTTCGACGCCGGCGTGATGCACCTCGACCTCGACGAGGTGCTCCTGTCGCAGTTCGTCGGTCACGCCGTCCGGTCGGCGGGCTTCGTCACACCGGTGGTGCTCGACGAGAGCGTGACCATCGACGAGGAGTTCGGAGACATCGTGACCGCGCTCGACAAGCGACGGATCGCCCGTGTGGTCGCCAACCTCCTCACGAACGCCGCCAAGTACGCCGAGGGACCGACCGCGGTGCACGTCAACGCCGACGACGAGCACGTGCGGATCATGGTCGACGACGCGGGCGAAGGTGTGCCCGAGGAGGACCGCGGTCGGATCTTCGAGCGGTTCAACCGGGCCGGCCAGGCCAGCCGGCGTGGCACCGGAACCGGTGTCGGTCTCGGCCTCGCGCTCGTCGACGAACACGTCCGTCTCCACGGTGGACGGGTCACGGTCGGCGATGCTCCCGGCGGCGGCGCCCGGTTCACGGTGGAGCTCCCACGCGTCGAGCTCGACCACGACGAGAGCGTCGACGCATGAGGCGCCGCCTGTCGGTCTTGTTCCTGCTGGTCGCCACCTCGGCAACGGCCTGCTCGGTGTCGACCAACGACGAGCCCATCGAGCTCAGCAGCGACCTGTTCGAGTCGCTCCTGGAGACGACCAGCACCACGTCGGCCACCTCGACACCGTCCGCGGTCACCAAGGCCGAGGACGTCTACCTGCTGCGGGTGCGGAACGGGTCGACCTCGCTCGAGCGGGTCCCGCGTGACGTCGACATCGACGCCGGTGTCCAGGAGGTCCTCGGCAACCTGTTCACGGTCCGGCCCGACGCCACCGGCGCCGACCGACCCGACGAGGCCGGGCTCACGACCGCCATCCCCGAGACGGCCGAACTCATCGGAGCGGCGCTCTCCCCCGGCACCACGACGCTCGTCGTCGATGTCCGGGGCCTCTTCGGCGAGGGCGGCATCCAGGGCAACGACCTCCGCGACGCCCTGGCGCAGATCGTGTGGACCGCGACCACCGACGACGCGGTCAGCGCAGTCGTGTTCCGCAACGACGGCGACCCCGTCCCCGCGGCCGTCGACAACGGCGAGACGACCGACCAGCCGGTCGACCGCGGGAGCTACTCCGCCCAGCGCTAGGTGTTCTCGGCTGGGCCGGCGGGCGCTCAGGCGGCGAAGAAGACCCTGGCCACGTCGTAGAGCTGCGGGTCGACGGTCTTGAGGCCACGGGACTTCGCCTCGTCGAGCGTGATCCGCCCGATCCTCCCGGCCTCGAGACAGACCATCTCGCCATAGGCGAGGTCGTGCACCGCGTCGATGGCTGCCACCCCGTAGCGCGTGGCCAGGACCCGGTCGAAGGCGTTGGGGGTCCCGCCGCGCTGGACGTGCCCCAGGATCGTGACCCGGGTCTCGTAGCCCGTCCGCCGTTCGATCTCGCCGCCCAGCGTCGTCCCGATGCCACCGAGGCGCTGGTGGCCGTACGCGTCGACCTCCGGCTCGGGCAGCACCAATGTCCCCGGCTTGGGGGTCGCTCCCTCGGCGACCACCACGATCGAGGCGAACCGACCGGCCTGATGTCGACGCAGGATGGCCTCGCACACACCGTCGATGTCGAAGGGCTCCTCGGGGATGAGCGTGACCGTGGCGCCGCCGGCGATGCCCGCCCAGACCGCGATGTGGCCGGCGTGGCGGCCCATGACCTCGACCACCATGACCCGGTCGTGCGACTCGGCCGTGGTGTGCAGCCGGTCGATCGCATCGGTGCAGATCTGGACGGCGGTCTGGAAGCCGAACGTCATCTCCGTCCCGGCGAGGTCGTTGTCGATCGTCTTGGGGACACCGATGATCGGGAAGCCCTCGCCGGCCAGGTCGCGGGCGCAGCCGAGGGTGCCCTCCCCGCCGATGGCGATGAGGGCATCGATCCCCTGGTCGCCGAGGCAGGCGCGGACACGATCGACACCGTCGGCGTCCATGTACGGCTGATACCGGCTGGTCCCGAGGATCGTGCCGCCGATGGGGAGCTTGCCCCGCAACGCGGTCACGTCGAGCGGGATGAAACGCTGGTCGACGACCCCCTGGTACCCGTCGAGGAACCCGACGATCTCGTCGCCGTGGACGCGTGTGCCCTTGCGCACGATCGCACGGAGGACTGCGTTGAGTCCGGGGCAGTCGCCACCCCCGGTCAGGACACCTACTCGCATGCGCAGAACCTACAGTCGCTCACCATGGCTGTTGTCGTGGCGATCGATGCGGGGACCACCGGGGTGCGATCGTTCGCGCTCGACCAGTCGGGGGTGCCGGTCGGGAAGTCCTATCGCGAGTTCACCCAGCACTTCCCGAGACCGGGCTGGGTCGAACACGATGCGATGGAGATCTGGGAGGCGGTGCGCACCACGCTGGTCGAACTCGCGGCGACGCTCGACCAACCGATCGCGGCGATCGGCATCACCGACCAGCGCGAGACGGTCGTCGCGTGGGATCGCAGGACCGGCCAGCCACGCCACCGCGCGATCGTCTGGCAGGACCGCCGCACCGCGGGACGTTGCGACGAGCTCACCGAAGCCGGCCATCTGGACCTGGTGCGGTCCACCACGGGTCTGGTGCTCGACCCGTACTTCTCCGGGTCGAAACTCGAGTGGCTCCTCCGTCCTTCCGCCCAGGGCGGCGGGGGTGTCGAGGCCGACGAGCACCTGGCCGTCGGGACCATCGACGCCTGGCTCCTGTGGCAACTGACCGGCGGCGACGTCCATGCCACCGAGCCGTCGAACGCGTCCCGGACGATGCTCTTCGACATCAGGACCCTGGCCTGGTCGGACGAGCTGTGCGACCTGTTCGGCGTCCCCACGACGGCACTCCCCGAGGTCCGCCCGTCGTCGGGGCGTTTCGGCACCACGGCGGTCGGTGTCGGCGTCCCTGCCGGCATCCCGATCTCGGGGGTGGCCGGGGACCAGCAGGCGGCCCTGTTCGGCCAGGCGTGCTTCGAGCCCGGGATGACGAAGAACACCTACGGCACCGGCTCGTTCGTGCTCATGAACGTCGGCACCACCTGTCCCGAGCCGGTCGACGGGCTCCTCACGACCGTCGCCTGGTCGTTGGACGCCGTCGATGCCGCGTCGACCACCTACGC